>JASFWN010000072.1:0-5164 GCA_050049295.1 Pseudomonadales bacterium | reverse complement strand
GATCCGGCCTTTGCACCAGGCACCGGCACCCCCGTCATTGGCGGCCCTTCGACCGCTCAAATCTTAGCCATTTTGCGGGCACTGAAAGGGCTCAACATCGTCGGCTGCGATGTGGTTGAGGTGTCACCCGCTTATGACCATGCAGAAGTCACCGCCTTAGCCGGAGCGACCATTGCTCAACAGATGCTGTGCCTGCTGGCCTGGAATCGAGGCGCGAGACCCGACGGCGAGGGTTAAATCGGACCCAAGCGAGTCAGAAAGTCGTCATAACCAAATTCGCGAACCACGCTAAGCTCGTCGGTTCGCGAGTCCCATAAAGCCAATGACGGTAGCGGGATCCCATTGAAGGTATTGGTTTTGACCAGGGTGTAATGCGCCATGTCATCAAACATCAGACGCTGGCCAATGACCAAGGGCTGATCAAAGCTGTAGTCGCCAATCACATCGCCGGCCAAGCAGGTCTGGCCACCTAGCCGGTAATCGTGTTCTTTTTCATTGGGCATGCCGGCATCAAAAATGTCGGCTCGATAGGGCATTTCTAGGGTATCTGGCATGTGACAGGTCGCACTGGTATCTAGAATCGCCAACTGCTTTTGATTGCGTGGCAAATCCAACACCTCGGCAACCAGTACACCGGAGCGAATCGCAATGGCTTCACCCGGCTCGAGGTAGACCTGAACCCGATAACGCTTGCTGAAAGATCGAATACGCTGGATCAGCGCCTCAATATCGTAGCCTGGCGCGGTAATGTGGTGACCACCACCGAAATTCACCCACTGCAAATCACCCAACAGGTGACCAAATTTGCTCTCAAACGCCGAAAGCGTTCGATCCAAAGGCTCGAACCCTTGTTCGCACAGCGTGTGGAAATGCAGGCCACTGATGCCCTGCAAATCTTGCCCGTCCAGTTCACTGGCTGGAATACCCAAACGAGAGCAAGGCGCACAGGGGTCGTACAACTCCACCTCGCCTTCGGAATGCTCGGGATTCACTCGCAGCCCAAAGGGAATACCTCGGGCGGTCAAGGTGTCACGAAAGCGCTGCATCTGAGCGACCGAGTTAAAGACGAAATGATCGGCAATATCGACCAGTTCCGCCACGTCGCTGTCTTTGAACGCAGCGCTGAAAACGTGCACCTCACCGGGATAATAGTCCCGTGCCAGCTTCGCCTCATGCACACCGGACGAGCAGCTTCCGGATAAGTACTGACCGGTAAGTTGACCCAGTGCAGGAAAGCTAAATGCCTTAAGCGCGGCCAGCACTTTGGCACCGGACCGCGTTTGGACATCGGCCAGCACACGTAGGTTGCGCTCAATCGCCGCCCGGTCAATGACAAAGCAAGGACTCGGAACCCGAGTCGGATCAAACTGACGGAAGCTATTAGCGTTCAAAGCGGGCTTTACTCAACGTCAAAGTCTGGCGATTCGATGACATTCCAGGGCAAACCATACTGATTTAGATCCGCCATGAATGGGTCGGGATCAAGCTGTTCCATGTTCCAGACACCGGGCTTCATCCAAGTGCCTTCTACCATCATCTTGGCCCCAATCATGGCGGGCACGCCCGTGGTGTAGCTGATGGCTTGCGATTTAACTTCGGCGTAGCAGTCCTGATGGTCTTTGATGTTATATACGTAAGCCCGTGCTGGCTTGCCGTCTTTAATACCGGTCACGTAACAACCGATGCAGGTCCGGCCTTTTGTGCGTGGCCCCAACGAGGCCGGATCCGGTAACACCGCCCGCAGGAATTGAATCGGTACAATTTGCTGGCCGTTAAAATCAATCGGTTCAATGCTGGTCATGCCGACGTTTTCCAGACAGCGCAGATGCGTCAGGTATTTTTCAGAGAAGCTCATGAAAAACTGAGCGCGACGAATACTGGGGTAATGCTTGGTCAGCGATTCGAGCTCTTCGTGATACATCCGATAGATGTCATAAGTACCCACACCCTCAGGGCAGGTGAACTGCTGCTGTTTGCTCATGGGAGGCGTCGTGACAAACTCACCATTTTCCCAGTGACGGCATTCCGCGCTGACTTCACGAATATTGATTTCGGGATTGAAGTTGGTGGCAAAGGGATAGCCATGATCGCCGCCGTTCACATCAATGATATCCAGCGTATGCATCTCATCAAAATAATGCTTACCCAGGTAGGCGGTGAATACGTTAGTGGCACCCGGATCAAAGCCCGAGCCCAAGAGCGCCATCAGGCCCGCTTTTTCGAATTTTTCCTGATAAGCCCACTGCCACTTGTATTCAAATTTAGCCGTGTCTAATGGCTCATAATTGGCGGTGTCCATGTAATGCACGCCGGCCTCTAAACAAGCGTCCATGATGGTCAAGTCTTGGTAAGGCAAGGCGACATTGATGACCATGAAAGGCTTTTCTTCTTTGAGAAATGCAGCCAGCTCAGGAACGTTATCCGCATCCACCTGCGCGGTTTTAATCGGGCGATCTAACTGCGCTGCAATGGCATCGCACTTGGACTGAGTCCGGGACGCCAACACGATTTCACTGAATACCTCGGGCAGCTGCGCGCACTTGTGCGTGACCACACCGCCGACGCCGCCGGCTCCGATAATGACAACCTTGGCCATAATGAACTCCTAGTGTTCGTAGTAGGTGTAACCGCGCAGAGATTCGCGGAATTGTTCCAAAATTTCCCGGCGCTGAGCCGGTTTGATCAATTTGTTACGTACCGCACGCTCGGCGGTCTGGCGAAAATGCTCGGACAACCAAGCGGGCGTGTATTCAACATAGCTCAAGACGTCCTCAACCGTATCGCCTTGTAACTCGCGCACGAAATCAAAACTGCCGTCCTGATCGATACGTATGCTGACAACGTTGGTATCCCCAAACAGATTATGCAGGTCACCCAGCGTTTCCTGATAAGCCCCGACCATGAATACACCAAACACGTAATCTTCATTCTCACGCAGCTCATGCACCGGCAAGGTCTTGTGACCGCCCACGAACAGATCAATCTTGCCATCGCAGTCACAGGTTAAATCGGCCAGGATAGCCTCGCGCTGGGGCTCTTCGCCTAAGCGATGAACGGGCATCACGGGGAAAACCTGATCCATGGCCCAGGTATCTGGCAGGGACTGGAACACGCTGAAGTTCGCGTAATAAATATCCGCCAAATCCTGATGCAAGGCTTCGAGCTCTTTGGGTATGCGGCGCATCTCCGGCAATAACGCCTTGACCTGCTGCATCACATCCAGAGCAAAGCTCTCTGCCCATGCGCGCTCGCGCAAGCTGGCCTGACCTAGGCGGAATAGCTCGCGCAACTCATCGCGATAGTAAATCGCATCGTTAAAGGATTGCTGAGCATTGGCCACTTCGACCTGTGCCTGAACCTCAGACAGTTTTTGCAGCAGATCGTGATGCTGGTCAGTCACGACCGGCAGCTCGCCGGGCTCAAACTTGGTCACGTCCAGTGTGTTGAACAGCAAAATAGAGGATTCGGCGACCGTGGCTCGGCCTGATTCGCTGATCAGAACCGGGTGAGGCACGTCAGGGTCGAGTGCCTCAATCACCGAAGCCACCACGTCGTTGCAGTACTCCTGCAGATCGTAGTTGGTATCACCGCCTTCGTAGTTAACGGCCAAACCGCCACCCAAATCCAAGAAGCCCATCTGAGCGCCCTCGGCGACCAATTGGTTGTAGTAGCGAACGGCCTCCATGACCCCGGTACGAATATCTCGGATATTGGGAATTTGCGAGCCCAGATGGAAATGCAGTAAGCGCAGCCAATCTAAATGCCCCGCTGCTTTGAGCCGGTCAACCATGGCCACGATTTGATTGGCACTCAGCCCGAATAGTGAACGGTCGCCCGAGTCCTCACTCCAGTGTCCTTCGACCTCGGTGGATAGCTTAGCCCGGAAACCGATGCGCGGCTCGACATTCAAAAGGTCGGAACGCTCCAGAATCAAATCTAGCTCGGCCGGCGTTTCGACTACAAAAAAGCATTCAAAGCCGAGCTGTCTCGCCCGCAAACCCAGGTCGATAAATTCCGCGTCTTTGTAACCATTACAAATGATGTAACTGCCTGCTTCGGACAGGGTTGCCATGGCAATCAAGAGTTCGGCCTTACTGCCAGCTTCGAGTCCGTGGTTGTAACGAGCACCGAACCGAGCAATTTCCTCGATGACCTGAGATTGCTGATTGACCTTGATCGGGAATACGCCGCGATAAGGCGCCTGATAATCGTGTTCGGCAATCGCACTGGCAAAGCTGTCGTTGAGATTGCTGATCTGCAAATCGATCAAGTTCTCGATGCGCAATACCACCGGCAAATCCATGCCGCGGTCTTTGATACCCGCGATCACGTCCGTCAGCGCCACGTTGGGTTGGCCCAGCACATTAGGCGGAGCAATTTGCAACTCGCCATCGGCATTGATACTGAAGTAACCTTTACCCCAATCCGCAACGTTATACAGGGTGGCTGAGTCCTCGATGGACCAGGCTTTTTTTGTCAATTCGCAGACTCCCAAGTTAAGTCGCGCACAGTAACCATTTACCCCGCGGATTCAAGACCTTATAGAAATTTTTTGCGCAGGAAAAACCCCTATGTCTTGGCAAGACAACTTAGCGCCGCGATTGGCCGCCCAATTTCACTTTTTGATCGAGATCGACAAGCTAAAGGACGTGCTGCGAGCCACCCATAATCTGCACAACGGCAAACCCGAAAACAGTGCAGAGCATTCCTGGCATCTGGCCATGATGGCCAGCGTTTTGGCGGAATACGCGAACGAACCGGTATCAATAGACCGCGTGGTTAGAATGTTATTGATTCATGACCTTGTCGAAATCGATGCCGGCGATCACCCCTTGCATGGCGACCATGACCCACAAGCACAGGCAGAGGCCGAAAAAGCGGGGGCCGATCGCCTATTCGGGTTACTGCCGAGTGATCAGCACAACACCTGGCGCGCCCTATGGGATGAGTTCGAAGCCGCCGAAAGCCCGGACGCACGCTTTGCCAAGGCCTGCGATCGTTTCCAACCCTTGATTTGCAACATGATGAACCGCGGTGGAAGTTGGCCTGAATATCAGGTGAGCCGCTCCCAAGTTGAAGCTCGAGTGGGTAGAATTCAGGCCGGTTCACAAACCTTGTGGGATGTGGCCGGACACATATTTGATGAAGGCGTGAGTCAGGGCTG
>JASFWN010000084.1:0-4875 GCA_050049295.1 Pseudomonadales bacterium | reverse complement strand
AGCAGCCTATCCCAGTGGTGCCGGCGGCGCACTACACCTGTGGCGGTGTCATGGTCGATCACCAAGGAGCAACGGACGTGGCGGGACTGTATGCCGTGGGCGAAGTCAGCTACACCGGCCTGCATGGCGCGAACCGCTTAGCCAGCAATAGCTTGCTGGAGTGCATTGTTTGGGGCCGCGGCGCGGCTCGGCACATTGGCGAATCAGACTTGCCTGAGATTGATCTGGCGCGCTACACCCCATGGGATGAGACTCAGGTCACCGATTCGGACGAAGACGTGGTCGTCAGCCACTGCTGGGATGAAGCTAGGCGCTTTATGTGGGACTACGTGGGCATCGTGCGCACCGACAAACGCTTACTGCGAGCCCTGCACCGCGTTGAAATGCTTCAGTCAGAAATTGAAGAGTTCTACTCAAACTACCGTGTCAGCGGGAACCTGCTCGAGCTCAGGAACTTGGTTCAGGTCGCTGAACTGATGGTCCGATGTGCGCTCGAGCGAAAGGAATCCCGTGGATTGCACTACAGCCTGGACTACCCTGAAAACACCGTAACCGGCACGCCGACGATTATTTCTCCGCGGTCCTAAGCGCGTAGGCCCAGCGGCGGTGAGCGCGATCCTTGACCGGGCGAAAACTGAAATAAAATCCGCGCCAGAACACGGCAGCCACACACATCGGGCTGACCCAAGTACCGAGCACTGGGCGCACGGCGCGCCCCTTAGGCGTTAACCAGACCCCGGAAAGAAAAGTCAGCTCTGTCCATTGCCCGTTCCAACACCGAACGGGCAACTTCATTATTTGACCTGTCCTGCGCCAACCTTTTCGTTAACCATGGCCACCAAACGCGCGATGCCGGCATCCTCAGGCGTCAAAGTGCCCTGCAGCCACCCCCAAATATCCGCGTCTTCGGCCGCAATCAGGCGCACGTAATGTGCCTGGTCTTCATCGGATAAAGATTTGAAGTGATGCTCGGTAAACGGACCCAGCAGAACATCCAGTTCCAACATTCCCCGGCGGCTGTGCCAGACTAAGCGTTTGTAATCGACCTCTGAGATCATGCGAACTCCCTTGTAAGCGGCGCTATTGTAACCATCTATGGCCCACAGCGCAGACCCTAAGAAGAAACGAACCATGAGTTATGCACTAAAGAATTGGAAATTGATCCGAATTCACGGCCGCGACCCTGTGCAATTGCTACAGGGCCAAACCACTGTAGACGTAAAAAATTTGCAGGAGGGCCGCGGCCTCAATGGCGCGCTGTGCACCCCCAAAGGGCGCATGGTGGCCAACTTTGGCATGGCCAGTTTTGAAGGTGACATTTGGCTGAGCTTACCGGCAGACCGGGTCGAAGCCGTGAAAACTGCGCTGGCTCGTTTCCTTCCGTTCTTTGGCTGCGAACTCAGTGTGACCCACTATCAAGGCGTGGGCTCCGAAACGCCGATGGATGCGCCGATCGTGATGGATCTGGATGGTCTGTTTGAGAACTGGTTTCCGCAGACCGTCGAGGCCGGTCCGGGTTGGGAAGCACAACGTATCTCCAAGGGCTTGGGTTGGATTGACGCACACAGCGATGAGGCTTTCACCCCCCAACAACTGCATCTGCAAAGTTTGGGTGGCATTAGTTTCACCAAGGGCTGTTACACAGGCCAAGAAGTCATTGCCCGCACCGAGCATTTGGGCCAAGTAAAAAAATCTTTAGTGCCCGTCAGCCTCAGTCAAGCCTGCCCGCCGCAGGACCTGTTCGTTGACGAACGCAAAGTTGGATTCTTGCTAAACACTGCAGGTGATCAGGGTCTAGCCATCATGGGAGGTGATGTGGAGCAGTGCCAAACACCCGATGGCGTCAACATCACGCGTGAAGTCTTACCCTACGAGATCGTAAGCCCGATCAAATCGCGGCAAAATCGATAGGCGTCTGGCCTTGGTTCATTAACCATTGGTTGGTCTGGCTGAAAGGCTTAGAGCCAAAAAAACCTCGCCAGCTCGACAAGGGACTGGGATGCGGCGCCTGCAAGACCAAATGCTTATCCGCATCCAACTCGGGTGCCAGCTGGCCGGCTTCACTCCCCCATAGCCAAAATGCCTTGGGTTGTCCGGCCGACATCGCCTGAATCCAAGCCTGCGTAATCGCCTCCCAGCCCAAACCCTGATGCGAACCTGCTTGGCCCGGCGAAACCGTTAACACTCGATTAAGAAGCAATACGCCCTGCTCGGCCCAGGGCAGTAACGAGCCCTGAAATGGCGGCTGACACTCCAAATCATCACAAAGTTCTTTGAAAATGTTCTTTAAGGAGGGTGGCCAAGCTCCCTGGGCAACACTAAAGGATAAGCCTTCAGCCTGACCTGCCCCATGATACGGATCCTGTCCCAACACCACGACCTTGACTTGGTCTGGCTCCAGCACCTCCAGGGCTCGATACCACTGATCTTGCGGCGGATAGCAAGGCGTTGGAATCCTTGACTCTACGTCGTGCAAATGGGCTTGCTCGGTGGCCGATAACAGGGCCATCCACGATTCTGGCGCAGGCATGACAACTAATCCCTAGACACAGTAAACTGCGCGCCAGTGTAATGGATTGCGAGCAGACCTTTGAGCCAAGACTTTTCTAATATTGCGCCCTATTCGGATCAGGACCTAAAACCGGCTTTAAATCGGTTACTGACTGCCACGCCTTTTTTGGCCGGTGTCGCGCGGCTGAGCCTCCCCAAGACTTCGATGATTTGGCCCGGGCTGGCTCGCTTTCTGGTTAAAGGTCGCCTGAAAAGCCAATTCAAAAAACTCAACTCCATCGAAGACCTGCAGAACAAAGTTGCACCCTTCATGGCCAAGGTCGTCAACACCACGATTGAGAACCTGACCATTGCAGGGCTGGATCAACTTGAAGATCGCCCGTATTTGTTCATTTCGAACCATCGCGACATCGTGATGGATCCGGCACTGGTCAACTGGGCACTGCACAGTGCTGGGCGCGATACCGTCCGTATCGCGATTGGCGACAACCTGATCAAGCAGCCCTTTGTTGAAGACCTCATGCGTCTGAACAAGAGCTTCATCGTCCGGCGCAACGTCGGTGGTCCCCGTGAATTGGCCAAGGTCGTCAGCCAGTTGTCCGCTTACATTGGCCACTCCTTGCTTGAAGAGCAGGCGCCAATCTGGATCGCGCAGAAAGAGGGCCGGGCCAAAGACGGCGTTGACCAGACCGATCCTGCCATCATCAAAATGATCCAAATGGCAGGCCGCAAGCATCCCGATGGCGTCGCCGGCTATTTGAAATCACTGAATATCGTTCCGGTTTACATCAGCTACGAGCTGGATCCCTGCGACAGCGCGAAAGCCGTCGAGCTTTGGAAAACCGAAGCAGACGGTGAATATCAAAAGGCTGACAGCGAAGATTTAGAAAACATCTTGCTGGGCATCAAAGGCCAAAAAGGCAACGTCAAAGTCGCATTCGGCAAGCCCATTCAAAACGAAGGCGACCTAGAGTCCCCTGAGGCCTTAGCTTCCGCAATTGATGCTCAGATGAAAACGCTTTACCAGCCCTGGGAAACCAATCAGGTGGCTGCCAAGCGAGTCAAAGGCGAGTCAGCTGAATCGGCGAAGCTAGACGAGCGTCTGTCGCACTGTCCGGAACCGGCTCGAGGTCGCCTACTGGCGACCTATGCCGCGCCTGAATTAGGCTAGTTGATCTGCTGCATAACCTGTAGCAGCTGGCCTTGGCTGGCGGCCAGTTGAAGGTCGGCGATGACGTGATCGGCTTCGGCCTCGACACGAGCACTGCGGGCATCGAACACTTCAACCTCTGAGTCCAGCACTTCCTGAAGCGTCCGGCGATTAATGGTGAATTGCTGGGCGTAGGCCTCGCGGGTATTCACTGCGGATTCCACAAACATATCCAGATAGACCAACTGCTGTTTGGTGGTCATGTAGGCATTCCAGGCCTGATGCGCGAGCTCGACGACCTCGCGTTGAGCGTCATTTAACAAATGCTCCGCTTCACTCAGACGGAAACCGGCCGCACGTTCAGCTGCCATGTTCGAGCCACCGTTATAAAGATCCCAGTTCATTCGCAGCATCGCGAATCGATCTTTGGACGTTCCCGGAGTCCCGTCGAGGTCTCTATTTCGGTTGGCTCCTAACTCAAGTGTGATACGGGGAAGCTGGCTGCCCTGTGCTGACTGTCTCAATGCCGTGGCCTCTTGGATGTCTGCCTCGGCCACCTTGATGATAGGGTGATCACGGAAGGCATTTTGTACGGCCATGTCCAGAAACGGCGGACGATCCCAATCCAGCATGGTTTTTGCGACCTCGAAATCAGGCAGCTTGCCGACCACCCTGCGATAGTTAGCGCGGGCATCCTGAAGCGCATTTAAGGCCGCGGACTCATTGGATTGAGACAGCGATAAACGTCCCTGCACCTGGATCAGTTCGGCCTCACCTGAGACGCCGGTTTCCACGCGCCGACCGATTTGGTCAACCAGTGTTTCATGGGCCTGACGCGCTTGTTGAGCGATTTCGTACTGGGTGCCTGCACGCCAGAGATTGGTATAGGCCGTCGACGCTTGCAGCGCTACTTGCTGTTCAATGTCTGCAATACCGGCAGCTGCCCCCTCACTGATGCCCATGCGCCGGGCCATTTCGCCGCGTTCTGCCGGACTGTACAGCGCCCAAATCAGGTTAATGCCGGCTTCTCGGCGGGTCAGGGAAATAGGCTCACCCCCGTTGACGTTCTCTGAATCGGTACGTTCGCGCCCGACACCCGCATTCAGAAACAAACGTGGACGCAGCGCGCCTTTAGCGACGTTTACATCCTCCGCCGTTGCCATCTGAGCTGACTTGGCTGCCTGCAGGTCTGGGTGACTCGCCAGTGCAGATTG
>JASFWN010000069.1:0-5328 GCA_050049295.1 Pseudomonadales bacterium | reverse complement strand
CTGAAAACGCTGAGTGATCCGCTCGACAACGGCTTTGGGTGGGTTGTCCGAGCGTAATTGCTCAAGCAGTCCCGCTTTACGGTCCGCCGGCATGCGATTGTTGCCTTCGACAAAGGCAATCAACTCTTCAATGCTGGGTGCATTGGCCGCCGCCTCTTGAGCCGTTTGAACAGGTAAGCCTTGGGTAAAGCGTGGCGCCACTTCGCTGACTACCTGGGCTGCGCGCGGTGCTGTAATCAGGACGCGGTTTTGATCTCGCTGCAGGACTTCGACGTTTAAGGCGTTCAATCGACCCTCACGAACCGTGAAGACGATGCCGTCATCGCTCAGTGCCGAGGCCGGGATCCAAGCCAGGTCTGCCCGCGGCGGCTCAGTCACTTGGATATCCACCCAGTCCCCGGGTCGCAGTAGGGTGTTGGGATCTGGGTTCAGTTCAGCAAAGAGTTGACGGCCACCATTGGCCAGATTTCCGTCGCTGGCCACTCGGGTCAGGGTGCCCTGCTGGCGCCAGACTAATGAACCCGCTGCCAGTGAGACCTCGGTTTCCAGCGGCAGAGGCTTTTGACCGTCGGCTTCTAAGAATCTAATGACTCTGGGGTTTTGGGTCGAAAACGCGACTTCCAGTGAATTCAGATCGGTTAACACCGCCAAACTCTGCCCTGCACCCAATTGATCACCGGGTTTAACAGAGACTTCGGTCAACACGCCGCCGAAGGGGGCTTTGAGTTCGCTGTCGACCCAGTCTTGCCGTGCCTCGTCCAGCGCAATCTGCAAACGTTCCACTTCCAGCACGCCGCGATCCAGCGCGGCTTGCGCGTTAATCATGGCAGTACGTTTCGCACTCATGGCCTGCTGGGCACTGTTTAGTGCCAACTCCGCCGCTTCAATGTCCGTGGCAGAAGCAAGCTGCTGAGTCAGCAATCCTTGTAAACGAGAGAGTTGCGCTTGGCGCAGTTGGGCCTGCGCCTTGGCTTGGCGCAATTCTGTTTCGGCCGCCGCGAGACGCGCAGAAAACTCTTTTTGATTGGCCTTGGCACTGGCGAGATTCAATTCGCTGGTGCGAACTCGACGTTCAAAGGGGCGGGGATCAAGACGTGCAATCACTTCGCCTGCCTGAACGCGCAACCCCGTTTTCAGACGATCCGACAATTGTTCCAAGCGACCCGGGACAGGGAAGCTAAGACGGGTTTCCTTGGCCGCCTGAATCCGGCCTTGCAGTGCCAAGGTGGGGCGGGCCTCGATTCGCTCGATTTGGGCTAGCTCGACGGTCGGTGCCGGTGTCGTGCTCCCGCTGGGGCGCCCGCCTTCAGGCGCCGCATTCATGATGCGCCAAACACCACCACCGATCAGGCCAACACTGATCACCATCATGCTAAAGCCGGTCAAGGCTCGCGGAATAAAACGCATGGTCTTTCCTAAATTTACAATCGTTGGCAAGCTATCAACAAACTCGCCAACACAACACCTTATTTACAAGGCTTCACAATGCCCCAAATTATCCGCCGTCCCTTGACGTTGACAGCACCGGGTCAACAGCTCGAGTTAACCCAGTTCGTCTATAACCAAGGTGGGTCCCCCGTGGTCTATCTTCAAGCGGGCATCCATGCGGACGAATACCCGGCCATGGCGGCGCTGGAACAGCTCCGAGCACAGCTTGATGGCTTGGAGGATCAGCTGGTGGGTGAAGTCCGCTTGGTCCCCATTGCGAATCCCGGCGGGTTGACGCAGTTCTTCCAGACCCATCATCAGGGTCGCTACGAAATGGACTCCGGTGAAAATTTCAATCGAGCCTATCCCGACTTATTGAACGCTTTGGTTCGCCAGTTGGAACCCAAACTCGGTGGATCCATGGCTCAGAACGATGCTTTGATTCGTGCCGCGATCCGCGAGCAAGCCAAAAACTTCAAGCCGGTTTCGCTGAATCAAGAGCACAAGGCCACCTTGTTTGAATGGGCATGCGATGCGGACTATGTGCTAGATGTGCATTGTGACGACGTAGCTGAGCTGCATTTATATGCCAGCCGGCGTGCACAAAAAGACCTGATGCCCCTGGCACAGGCGCTCAAAGCCACAGTGGTCATGCTGGCTGACGATTCGGGTGGCAGCAGTTTTGACGAAGCCGCCCCAGGGCTTTGGGCTGCCTTAGCTGAACGCTTTCCCGATTATCCGATTGGCATGGGCTGTCGAGGATGCACGGTTGAGCTGCGCGGACAGGCCGATGTATCTCAGCAATTAGCAGAGCAGGATGCCCAGGGAATGCTTGCTTATCTCAGGCAGATAGGCGTGTTGGCCGGGCAGGCTGAAATCCCTCCGCATCAGCCGCACCTGTGCGATCTGGAGTCAGTGGATTTGGTGCCGGCGCCGGTGGCTGGGCTTGTTGAGTGGGCAGTGCCCTTGGGTTCGCAAGTCGAGCCAGGTCAGGTCATTGCGCGAATTATGAAGCTAGGCGGACAGGGTGCGCCGGACACGCACGCCGTAACGGCTCGCAACAAAGGCCGTTTATTTACTCGGGTTCACCGGCCCTATGTACGAGCGGGTCAGACCTTGGCGAAAATTGCGGGTGACGAACCGCTCAAGTGGCGTTCGGGCTATTTGTTGGGCGACTAGGCATCACCGCCACCACAATGCCGAACAGGATTAAGGCCGCACCCAGGCCCTCACCGAGCGTTAGCCGCTCGCCCAGAATAAATGCAGCCATGATGAGGGTGAACAGCGGGATCATATTGATCGACAGACCCGCAATTTGAGCGGGTACCTGGCTGATGCCCTGATTATAAAAGCCGTAGGCGCCGATACTCACGGCGAGTCCAAGCCACACCGTTGCGACCAAACTTGCATCGGAGGCGCCAGCGAGATCTGGCGGTGAATAAATCAGCCAAGGAATGAAAAACAGCGCGCCGACCCAGAGTTGTAACACGGTAACCAGCCACGGATTGATGTCGTCTGTCAGGCGTTTAGCAATCAATACATAGCCAGTGGCCATCAAGGTGGCCAGCACCATCAAGCTGTTGCCCAGTAAGGGGTTCGGGGCCGCTTCGCTGGATTCACCTAACAGCGTCATGGTGGCCGTTCCTGCGAGCGCCATGATCAGTCCGATCCACAAATTCCGTGTGGTTTTTTCTCCCAGCCAATACCAAGCCCCCAAGGCAATCCAAATGGGCAGTGTTGAAGTGACCAAGCCCGCGGCGCTGGCGCTGGTGTAAACCAAGCCGTTCATTTCGGCCAAAAAATACAAGCAGGGCTCGAACAACGACATCACCAGTAGCCACTTCCAATGCTCCGAGGTCATTTTTGCTAGGTGCCTGCGGCCCCAGGTGAGCAGCCAAGGGAGGGTCACCAAGGCGCCCAGTAGCAGACGAATGCCGACGGCCTGTTCGGGAGTAAAGCTTTGCAGTGCAAATTTTGCCCCTACGAAACTAGATCCCCACAGCATCATGGCGATGATTAACGAGGCCCAAGCCATTTCAAATCCTTGTTAGATAGTCGCGCTAGCGTACACTAGCGCTTTGCCGTTTAAAGCCAATTTTGATGTCCAGTCCCGCCAATTTATTGCTCATTATCACCGTGCTGGTGTTTTCGGTGATGTACGTGCCTCAGCCCTTGGCACCGATTTTGACCCAGACGCTGGGCGTAGATGCGGCCGCGGTGGGTCTGTTGGTCTCGATTACCCTCGTGCCCATGGCGATCGCGCCCCTGACCTATGGAGTGGTGCTGCGTAAATTGCCTGCCTTGGGCGTGCTTCGGTGGGCCCTGATTGCTTTGTCGTTGAGCTGTTTGGCGTTGGCCTGGGTGGATAGCTACCAACCCTTTTTGGTGTTGCGTGGCGTGCAAGGTTTGATTGTGCCCGCTTGTTTGACGGCGCTGATGGCGTACTTGTCAGCAGGGCATTCTCCGGATGCGCTTAAACAAGTCATGGCTAGATATGTCTCGGCGACGATCTTGGGTGGATTGGCGGGCCGACTGATCAGCGGTGCGGTCAGCGAGGTCTTCGATTATCACGCAGTCTACTGGGGGCTGGCGGTCACCTTGTTAGCCGCAGCGCTGTTGCCCTGGGCGAAAGCCCCGGTCAAGCCCATGAATACAGTCGTGCCCAGTATCAAAGGCGTTATTCGAGCCTGGTCCATTGAGGGCAATTTGTGGCGATTTATTGCGGTCAGTTGCCTGTTTTTTGTGTTTGCTGGGTTCCTTAACTTTTTGCCTTTGCGTTTAGCCGAAGTGCAACCTGGGATCGGGCCAGGATTGATTGGGCTGGTTTACCTAGGCTATCTGGGCGGGATTGTGACCAGCCTCAATGCCAAGCGCATCGCGCGGTATCTGGGCGGCTCAAACCGTACGTTAAAACTGGCCATGTTCGTGATGGTGGCCAGTGTGGCCAGTGCGATTCCCCTGGGGACCTGGGGGCTCTTTTCCATGATGTGGGCGTTTTGCCTCAGCATGTTTTTGTTCCACTCGCTGGCGGTCGCCGAGGTCAATCAAGCAGAGCCTGAACTGCGCGGCGTGGTGAATGGACTGTATGTCACGCACTATTATGGCGGCGGTGTGCTGGGAACCTGGCTTCCGGGTTACGTCTATGATGCCTACGGGTGGGGCGCGACGCTGGGCTGCTTAATGCTAGTGGGTGTCTTGGGGTTGTTGGCGCTATTGAAAATTCAGGGCCGATAAACGCCCGAATTTTTCTCGTTTTCTTTGCACTCGACGCTGATCAGCCAGGCCCGGCCCTGCGTGCGCTCTTGGGTCCAAGGCGACACGTAGTCGAACACAAATTTCGCGGTGTTCTCCATGCTGACGTTGGGCAGAACACGAAGTTTGATAATTTCTTGATCGTGCATCTGCTCAAACAAGGTGAGCTCAGGGTCGTCTGCATTGATCAAACAGGTGTGATCAAACTGGTCTTTCAGCCAGTCTTTGATCGGACCAAAGCCACCGAAGTCGACGCCAAAGCCCTCGGGCGATAAATGCTCGCAGCCGAACTCGAGGATGAAGCTGCGGCTGTATCCATGGATAAATTTACAATGCCCTTTATGAGCCCACTGGCGATGCGCACAGGGATAATCGGCAAAGACTTTTCGGGTGACGAACACGCTCATGCGCGGCAGTATAGCGAGCGTCACTTGCCTTTAATACCTGTGCCTCCATGATTCGACCATGCTCAAATACTATTCCATCGCATTAGACGATCGCCCACCCATTACCGGTGACCAGGTCGATACCTTGTTAAAAAGCCTACTCAAAGCCGGCGAACCCGTGACCTACGGCTGTGGGGCCGGCAATTGTGGGGCTTGCCGCTATGTGCTGGCGCAGGGCGAAGTCGATCAAAAAAATGACTCG
>JASFWN010000068.1:0-5453 GCA_050049295.1 Pseudomonadales bacterium | reverse complement strand
CCGGCACCGACAATAAATTTCCAAGCAAATCCCATAGCGCCACATCGATCGCCGCTTTTGCGGCCCGCTGCCCCGTCATTCTGAGGTCCATGGCGTCATTAATACGATCAATGCGACGCGGGTTCTGACCCAATACCGCCTCGGCCAATTCTGGCATCGCGGCCCGAATACCCGGGCCGTGCGCCTCGATGTAACTGGCGCCAAAGGGCGTCGATTCACCCCAGCCGGACACCCCAGTATCCGTCACCAGCTCTACAACACTGGCATCAAACCCAGAATAAGTCCGCCCGCCTGACAGTCGATACTCACCATGGGCATAGGGCAGATGGACTTGATACAGGTTGAGCTGCTGAATCTTCACAGGGTGTTTCCGGTGTCTCTAAAATTTTGAAACCGAGTCTGCCATAACTCGGCAATCTCGAAGTTAAAGCAAGGGCAACGCGGATTCTCATAAATCATGGCCAGCGCCTGAGCGCTCCAACCGACCCCATTTTGATAGGCCGCCAGATAATGATCGCGGGCCTTGCGCAAGTCCTGCTCTAAGTTATCCGCAATCAAATAGGCGCTGGCTAAAACAAAATCGGCAACCGGGTAGGACATGGCTTGCGCTGCGTTCCAATCCGCCCAAGCCAGGTCAAATTGATCGGCTTTCAAATAGCCGCGGCCGCGTTGAATCAGATAGCGGCCCCGGGGCTCTATCGCGGCATCAATGGATGCCGTGCAGGCCGAAATGACCTGCTGCGCCTGTAAGTCCTCAAAAGCAATGGGAGGAGCGCTGTGCATAGGATCGGCCTCGAGTGCCGCCAACCGGTCACAGGGTTCGGCCTGTACCCATGGGGCTAACCAGATCAACCAACCGAGTTTTTTCATGATTCGCATCGCCATTATTCGAGTTATGCGTCCCTGCGACATGCCCTTGCCAAGGCGTCGTTGTGTGATGCAACTGCACGTAGGTTTAAACCTCACATCCACCATGAGCACTCTAGCATGCAGATCTCTTTAACCAATAAACGCGTTTTTGTCTCCGCCGGACGGCTTGGATATCCTCGTCAACCACGCGGGTATCTGCGGCCCCACCAAGGCAGTCGAGGACGTGAGCAACGACGAATGGCGAGCGCATGGAGCGGGTGATTCATGCGCATGCCGAGGCTGAAGGTCTGGATCCCCGCAGTTAAGTGGCCTGATCCTGAAGCCGTTGTTTTAATAAGGCGCGCCAACGAGCCAGCCCAGTGCTGTACGGACTGATGACCTCGAGTTGATCTAACACTTTTAGCGCCAGTGCATATTGTTCCTGGCGCTGATAAATCTGGGCCAGTCCTGAGAGCGCTCCAAAGTGTCTAGGCTCCAATACCAGCGTCTGAATAATGTCCGAAACCGATTCGGCATAGTTGCCCTGCATGTAATAGATCGTCGCGCGCTTGTTCCAGCCTTCGGCGAAGTCCGGATTGTCCTCGATCACCTCACTCATCAGATCCAAGGCTACCTTTAAATCGCCCCGGGCCATCGCCTGCACCCCAGAATCAAAAATGAAGCCCCCGGTATCGCCCCCCGGGAACGCCATCCAGTGTTGCCATATTTCACCTTCAATGACTCGCCGCTCGGTCGCATCCTCGGCGGTCGTGAGCGCTTCAAACAGCGCGTCTAGTTGCGGCGCTTTTTGGTCGGCCCAGGCCAAAGGCGAGAGCAATAGCAGAAGGAGTAGGGCTTTCATCACCGGGCCTCTTGTTGTCGTTATTTGTAGTTAGTGGGGTCTGCATCGATGACTTCCCAGACCCCTGCCTCGTGGTTTAGATTGCAACGATGAAATGGTGGCTAGTACTTTGGGGTTGGTCGTACGTGGTGATGGGTCAAGAGCTCTTACTGCCGCCTATGGAATTGACCCCAGAAGTTCGGGCCGAGATCCAGGCCATGGGACTCAAAAACGCGCAAGACAATTCATTCAAAAGCTTAATGCCCGACAGTGTTTGGGACTCGTTACGCAACGTTGGCATCCTGAGCGACTAACCATGACAAGCCCAACGAAGGCCTTCGCCCAAGGTGCTTGGGATACCCTACCGCTGATTGTTGCCGCGGCGCCCTTTGGCATGGTGTTTGGTGCGCTGGCCATTGGCGCGGGTCTGTCACCCGCCCAGGCCCTCGGCATATCGCTGATCGTGTTCGCCGGCTCGGCCCAATTTATTGCCGCCACCCTAATCGGTGCTGGCGCCTGGTTTCCTGCTATTATTGCCACGGTGTTTGTCGTCAACTTGCGACATCTTCTGTACGCCACAAATTTGATGCCCCAAGTCCAACACATCGCCCAGCATTGGCGTATCCCCATGGCGTTTTGGCTAACCGATGAAACCTTTGCCACCGTTTCTAACCGGCTCAAGCGCGATCCTGATCTGCCACATTTTCGAAGCTATTATTTGGGCAGTGCGGTGGCCATGTACCTGCTGTGGCAGGTCAACACATTAATTGGCATTTGGGCCGGCGCTCAAATTCCTGACATTGCCAACTGGGGGCTGGATGTCGCCATGGTGGTGGCATTTGTCGGCATTGTGGTGCCGATGCTGGTCGATCGTGCCACGCTAGCCTGTGCGATCACCGCTGGCATCGCAATCTGGTTGACCTATGATTGGCCCAATCAAATCGGTCTGTTTGTCAGTGCCCTAGTCGCAATAGCGGTCGGCGTCATTGTGCGTGAGCGTCAGGCATGAGCATCGAGCTTCTGATTTTGGGCATGATGCTGGTGACCTTTATTCCACGCTACCTGCCCTTCGCCCTCGCCGGCCGCATCCACCTGCCAGCGCGAGTGAAATCGGCGTTGGATTTTGTGCCTATCGCCGTATTGACCGCCATCATCGTGCAGGTCACGCTGGTGAGAGACGGAAGCGTTGAGCTGAGCTTGACCAATTTCCACTTACCGGCAGTCTTATCGGCCGCGGCAGTCGCCCACTTCACACGACACCTGTTCGGTGCGATTGGCGCGGGCCTATGTGTGTATGCCGCGCTGCGAATTTTTATTGGCGGATAAGCCCGCTTTAACTGGAGAAAATCACTCATGGATATTTTTGACGAAGACCTATTCCAAAAAGGCCTAGCCCAACGCAAAGCCACCATGGGCGCCGATTTTGTCGAAAAAAACCTAGCCAGCGCCGACGATTTCACCCGCCCGTGGCAAGAAGCCATGACAGCCTGGGCCTGGGGATTTGGTTGGGGCGACGACACCTTGGATCCGAAAACACGATCCTTGATGAACCTCGCCATGATCGGCGCCTTGGGCAAGATGCATGAGTGGGAAGGTCACTGCAAAGGGGCCATCAACAACGGCTGCAGCGTCGAGGAAATTCGCAGTGCCATTCACGTGGTCGGGATCTATTGTGGCGCGCCCCAGGCGTTGGAGTGCTTCCGTAGCGCCCGTAAGGTACTGACCGAAATGGGGCTATTGGACAACGCAGGATAGAGTGCCGATGCCAATTGGGGTTTTTGATTCGGGACTGGGCGGGCTGAGCGTACTAAAAGCGCTCAAAGCAGCCATGCCCGATCAAGCGTTTGTTTACTTCGGCGACAATGCCCACGCGCCGTATGGGACCCGTGAGCCTGGCGACATCCTGGCGAAAACACGCGCGGCTCTGGATATTCTGTGGCGCGATTGCGACCTGGTGATCCTCGCCTGCAATACCGCCAGTGCCATCGCGCTACGACCGATTCAAACCGCCGGCGTGCCCTATGGCAAAAACGTACTGGGTGTCTTTGTACCGATGATCGAAGCCTTGGCCGAAAGACCCTGGGGAGATACCAGTCCGCCCAGTCGCGTTTCGCTTGATCGCGTGGCGCTGTTCGCCACCCCGGCAACGGTCGCCAGTGGTGCCTTTGAACGCGAGTTGAATCTGCGCGCCCAAGGCATTCAGGTCACGGCCCAGGCATGCCCCGAGTTGGTGGATGCCATTGAAGCTGGTGACCGCGCCCGGTCTACTCGATTGGTCGATCAGTATGTCGCCGCGCTAAAAGAAACCTTGCCAGCGCCGCAGGCGGCGGTCCTCGGTTGCACCCACTATCCCTGGGTTGCGGCACATTTTCAGCGTGCATTAGGGGCGGATGTCCGGCTGATCAGCCAGCCAGATTTAATTGCCCCGAGCCTACAGGACTATTTAATCCGTCATCAAATACCGAGCGATACCGGTGAAGATCGTTTTTTGACGACCGGCGATTGCCACGCTGTGAGCCGTCAAGCTAGCCAATTCTGGGGCAGCAACCTTCCCTTTGAGAGCGCGTTATGAAGATTTGGGTCGATGCAGACGCTTGCCCGGCACCGGTTAAAAGCATCCTGTGCAAAGCCGCTGAACGGCTACAAATCCAAACCACGTTTCTGGCCAACCATTGGATTCAGACACCGCCATCGGCCGTCATCTTCAGTCAGCAAGTCCCCAAAGGCTTCGACGTGGCCGACAACGAAATCCTAAAGCGCCTTGCACCGGGCGATTTGGTGATCACGCAGGATGTTCCACTGGCCGATGAAGTGGTTCGGGCCCACGCCGTTGCGATTAATCCCCGAGGCACGACCTACACGCCGGATAACATTCATGAACACTTGGTCAGGCGTAACCGAGCCGAAGAAATGCGCGCCATGGGTTTTGAAGGCTCAGGTATCGAGCCCTTTGGCAAAACCCATACGCAAGCCTTTGCCAATGCACTGGATCGCGCACTGGCTCAGCGCTAGGGCAGATCAAACCACAAGGCGGTCAGGTCTTGGCCCGCTTCAATGTCAATGGATTCATCGACCAACAAACCCAAGCCATCGCCCGCCTCAAATCGAACCCCGTCTATGAGCGCCTGGCCGGCCACCAGGTGCAAATAGCCTGAACCAGAAAATTCAAAACGCTGTCCCTGAGTTAATTTCAGTTGTGACATCGACACGTCGGCATTGATCGCCACCGCAGTATCACCGCCCTGTGGGGTGACAATCGGAGTGAGCACGCCATCTTGGACAATTTTCTTTTGCTCATACCGGGGTTGGATGCCCTGCTGTTTGGGCAACACCCAGATTTGTAGAAAGTTTACGTCCTCGTTGTCCGAAGCATTGAATTCCGAATGCTCGATACCCGTTCCCGCGCTCATGATCTGAATATCGCCGGCAGGAATGGTGGCTTGGTTGCCTTGGCTGTCTTGATGCGCCAGCGCCCCACGGATGACATAGGAAATAATTTCCATGTCCCGGTGCCCGTGCCGGCCAAAGCCCATGCTGGGCGCTACCCAGTCATCGTTAATCACACGCAAATGAGAGAAACCCATGTGCGCCGGATCGTAGTAATTGGCAAAGGAAAAGCTGTGGTGACTCTTTAGCCATCCGTGATCGGCATGACCTCGATCTTGTGCTTTGCGAACGTACATTCTGGCCTCCTTAGTTGCCGTTAGCCTAAGCAAAGCTTGTCAGGCCAGAAAGTGTTCGATGGGCATGGGATTGATTCCAT
>JASFWN010000076.1:0-5035 GCA_050049295.1 Pseudomonadales bacterium | reverse complement strand
AGACACCGGCTACGAGCAGCTATCCAAGTACCCTTGGGATCCTAAATTGACGGCCTAGTCCGATCGGCCAAATACGTCTGATAATCGGGCACGGGATATTCGTATTCCGTGTCGATGAGTGACGACGAGAACATAAAATCGGCACTGGCCGAATTGCATGCGACCGGGATATTCCAGACTGCTGCAATCCGCAGCAGCGCTTTGATATCCGGATCATGAGGCATCTGGCTCATGGGATCCCAGAAAAACACCAACAGATCCAGTTGACCCTCAGCAATTTTTGCCCCGATCTGCTGATCGCCCCCCATGGGCCCGGACAAGTATGCCTGAACCGGCAAATCTAAAGCCGCGCTCAATCGAGCTGCGGTCGTGCCGGTCGCGAAGAGTTGATGTGACGATAACTGTGCTCGCTTTTGCTCGCACCAGTGGATGAGTTCGGACTTTTTGGCGTCGTGTGCTACCAGCGCAATACGTTTTTGCGGCTTCAGTTGTCGGTTCATCCGTCCAGCCTAGGGTCAACGTCCGCCGCTGTAAACCGGCCTTAGGCCACGGCCAAATTGGCTCGAATTGCGCCGGCCACGGCATGCACCAGAGAATCTGCCATGGACCGGGGCACATAAATCTGGGCCACCGCGTCCACCACAACCACGAACACACCCATATGATGAATTTGGGTTCGCGTGGCCAGCCCGGTTTGAATCCGCGCAGAATCCAAATTGCACAAGCGCTCCATCACGCCCAGCAGACCGGATCCGGACAAGTCAAAACGCGCCCAAGCATCGGTTTGCTCGGTGGTGGCCGCCAAACCCTGCAGGTCGATTTCGGCCGCCCAATCGGGATCGCTGCGATAATCGCGCCACAGCATCCATTGATGAGGCCCCATCCAGAATGCACCCTGCCCGGCACTGCCTATGTTCTGCTCTATGCCAGGCAACGGATAACCCATCGAGGTAAGCAGCTCGATCACCCCCGCCGTCCGCATGGCATCGGTTGAAACAGACACCAGGGCACAATCATCGACCAGCATTAACCGCATGTCCCCCACCACGATGGGTTGTGTGCTGCTCGCTGGCATTTCAATCAAATTACGCACGCAAACGTTCTCCTTCGGGATCCACGAAGTGCGCACTGCACACCTCAACAATCACTTCGATGTTGTCAACAGGGCTGACCGCTTTTAACTGCTCACCCATTCGGCTTTCGGCATCGGCCAAAAAGCCCAGTGCAATTGAGCACCCCACATGAGGACTAAATGCCGCACTGGTCAGATAACCGAGGTCATTTTCTGCCACCGCTTTGGTATCCAGATTTAACAAATGCATGCCGCCCATCAGCGTCTGGCTAGGATCAATCGGCTTGAACCCCACCAGCCGTCGGGTGTCATCTATCAACGCCGGGCGCCGAGACGCCACTCGCCCGATGCCGTCTTTTAGATCGCTGACCATTCGGCCCAAGCCCAGATTCTGGGCTGTGGTTTGACCATTGAGTTCGTTGCCTGCGGCATGGCCTTTTTCGATTCGAAGCACACCCAGTGCTTCAGTCCCATAGGGCGTGACCTGCAGGTCCTGCCCCACTTCCAATAGGTAATTGAAAAAGTCGTTACCAAAGCGCGCTGGAACCGCCAGTTCATAGGCCAACTCTCCTGAAAACGAAATACGGAACAAACGCGCTCGCAATCCATTTTTTAAACGCGTCTCGGCGCAGGCCATAAATTCAAACGCTTCGTTCGAAACATCCATGTCGACCACTCGGCTTACCAAAGTCCGGCTTTGCGGCCCAGCAATCGCAAACTGAGCCCAGCCTTCTGTCGTCGAGATCATGTGCACGTCTAAATCGGGATACAGGCATTGATGCACGAACTCCATGTGCCGATAAACGCCGACCGCATTGGCGGTCGTGGTGGTGACCACGAAATGATCCTCGGCGAGACGCGCCGCCGTGCCGTCGTCCATGGCTATGCCGTCCTCGCGCAGCATCAATCCATAGCGTGTCTTACCTACCGGCAACTTTTTAAAGCCATTGGCGTACACCAAGTTCAAAAATTCCGCGGCATCGCGACCCTGTACATCGATCTTGCCTAGGGTGGTCACGTCACAGACACCCACGCCCTGACGAACCGCTAACACCTCACGGTCGACCGATTGGCGCCAATGCGTTTCACCCGACAACGGAAACCATTGCGCCCGCAACCAATTGCCCACCTCAACAAAAACCGCGCCACGCTGAGAGGCGGCCTGATGGCTGGGCGTTAGGCGCGTGGGCTTGAAGTCTTTACCCTGGCTTCTACCGGCCAATGCCCCCATGGAAACCGGCGTGTAAGGCGGACGAAATACCGTGGTGCCGGTTTCAGGAATGGTTTTACCCGTCAGCTCCGCCATCACTGCCAAGCCCACGACATTGGCGGTTTTGCCCTGATCCGTCGCCATACCTAGGGTGGTGTAGCGCTTTAGATGTTCGACGCTGATCATGCCTTCTTGGTGGCTGAGTTTTACGTCCTTCACCGTGACATCATTTTGGAAATCGACAAAGGCCGGCGCCTTTCCAGGCACATGGAACAGCGCAACCGCATTGGACGGATCTACCGCGTCGCATTTAGGCAGCGGCAAATCGCCCTCGAGGCACGCATTGGCCGAACGAATACAGGCATCCAGCGCGTATTGCCCGTTCGCGGAACCAATCACGCTTTGCCCCGGCGGCAGTGTTTGAGCGACAAAACCATTAAGGCCATCATCCCAAACCGGTTTAGCTCCGGTATGGCAGGTCAGCTGGACGTTCGGACTCCAGCCGCCAGACACACCCAGTGCATCACAGGCAATCCACCGCCCTTGGCCATCTGAACCGGTGATCTGAATGGCTTTCAAGGCATGCCGGCCTTTGGTGTTGATCACCTGCGCACCGACAAAATGCGGCAAGTCGGTCGCCTTTGTCGTTTCACGAGCATCGACCACAGCCACAAGATTGACACCGGCCGCTTGTAGAGCGCGGGCGCAGGCCAAGCCTTGTTCATGGTTGATAAACAGGGCAACCCGCTGCCCCACTTCGACACCATGACGAATCGCATAGGTTTGAAGCGCGCCCGCCAGCATGATCCCTGGCCGGTCATTGTTTGGAAAGGCAATCGGCCGCTCGAGCGCCCCGGTCGCCAAAACACAACGCCCAGCGATGATCTTCCACAGCGTTTGCTTGGGCGCATCCCGATCAGGGTTAGCCAAATGCTCCGTGTTGCGCGTGACCGCGCCGTAAACGCCATGGTCAAAGGTGCCAAACACCGTCGTACGGGTCATGACGCGAACATTGGAGTAGCTCGCTAGCACCTCTCGAGCTTGGTCCAACCATGTTTGGTCTTGCTCATCCTGCAGCCGGCCACCCAGGTTGGGTTGCTCGTCACACAAAATGACCCGTTGACCTTTTTGACCGGCGATTTGCGCTGCGGCCAATCCCGCGGCGCCGCCACCCACGATCAGAACATCGCAGTGAAGAAATCCTTTATCGTAATGACTGGGATCAGGTTGGGTGGATAGGACCCCTAAACCGGCCGCCCGGCGAATCATGGGCTCATACAGAGATTCCCAGAACTTAGCCGGCCACATAAAGGTCTTGTAGTAGAACCCAGCGGCAAACATCGAACTGAGTCGGTCATTGACCGACATCAGATCGAAACGCAGAGACGGCCAGGCACTCTGTGATGTTGCCTTTAGGCCGTCGTAAAGCTCGAGGGTGGTGGCTCGAGTATTGGGTTCGGGATGGCCTTGGTGATGAACGGTGACCAGTGCATTCGGCTCTTCACTGCCCGCGCTGAAAATGCCTCTGGGCCGGTGATATTTAAAGCTTCTCGCCACCAACCGGACCCCATTGGCCAACAGCGCTGAGGCCAGCGTATCACCCGGCACGCCATAGTAAGTTTGTCCGTCAAAGGTAAAGCGAATACTGGGCTTGGGCCGAGTCATGACGTCGCTCCTCGGGCTGGATTGGCCAACTCTGCGCCTAAAATCTCGTGGGTCAATGTGTCACGGGTCACCACGAGCCAGGAGCGATCGCCCTGTTCGTGAAACCAGAGCTCTTTGTGGACACCTCGCGGATTGTCACGAGGGTATAAATAGTCAACCATTTGAGCGTCGGCGTCGTCGGCAAATCCATCCGGTCGATTCATCAGTTGGGCATCGCCTTTGTAAACAAATTCGCTGGCATCTCGCAGACCCAACAAGGGATGTGGAATTAACATGCGCCCTCCTAGTGCAAATTCGGTTGGGCGCCCTGGCCCTTTTCGTCAATCATCGATCCGTTGATAAATCGATCCAGCCGATAGGCCGTGGCCACCTTGTGGGATTGCCCAGTCGCCAGCAAATGGGCAAAACAGAAACCACTCGCCGGCGTCGCTTTAAATCCGCCATAGCACCAGCCACCGTTAAAGTAGAGGCCCGGTACGTGGGTTGCGTCGATAAAGGGCGATCCGTCCATCGACATATCCATCACACCGCCCCACATTCTGAGAAGACGCGCCCGGCCTAACATCGGCATCAAGGCCATGCCGCCCTCGCATACGTCCTCGACCACGGGCAGATTCCCCCGGCTGGCGTAGCTGTTGTAGCCATCAATATCGCCGCCAAAGACGAGGCCGCCTTTGTCTGACTGACTCAAATAAAAATGTCCGGCGCCAAAGGTGATGACACCCGGAATAACCGGCTTTAGACCCTCGCTGACAAAGGCCTGTAAGACATGGCTTTCGATCGGCAGCTTGATCCGGGCTTTGTCCATGACATGGCTCGAGTGACCTGCGACCGCAACACCGACTTTGCCGGCCCCGATAAAACCGCGATTGGTCTCGACGCCGACGATCGCACCCTGTTCAAAACGGAAGTTTTCAACCTCGCAATTTTGGATGATGTCGACACCCAACTGATCGGCTGCTCGGGCGTATCCCCAGGCCACGGCGTCATGCCTTACGGTGCCACCCCGGCGCTGCAGCAGGCCACCTTTGATCGGGAAGCGCGCATTATCAAAATCCAAAAAGGGATACATGTCCCGAACTTGTCCA
>JASFWN010000067.1:0-5475 GCA_050049295.1 Pseudomonadales bacterium | reverse complement strand
GTCAAATACGGGGTCGAGTCTAAATATTGATGTCCAACCGCGCCCTGTTCCGCCGACAATAGAGCCAGTTGTAGATGCGGCCAACGGTCCTCTGCCTCAAGCAAATCGAGGGGGTCGAAGCTGGATAACCACCAAGTCCTAGGCCAGTTTTCGGGGCAGGATTGCTGTAAAAAACTCACCCGTTCGCGATGGCATCCTTTGAGGCCCTTTATCTCGAGATTCACTGCGCGATTACGGTAGTAGCGCATGGCCTCTTCTAGGCGTAACAAGGGCTCGCCCAAAAAACCGCGAAGCTGGGAGACTTGTTGCGTGGATAAATGATCTAAAAAGCCTTGGTTCCCTGAAAAATGCTGCTCGAGTGCCATTGAATGACAGATCCAGCCCTGCCCCTGCCCATCCCAAACCCAATCGAGCTCTACAAAATCCGCCCCCATAGCAAAGGCTTGGTCAATTGACGTTTTAGAATTCTCTTGCCATTGCGAGGGACGAGGGTGATCCGGCCGGTCACTGATTCCTGACCCTCGATGCCCTCCGAGCTTCACTGGCGTTGAGTGTTCCAGGCATTCAGGCGTTGCGCTATTTCAAGCGCGCCCGGTGAATCGCTGTGTAGGCAAAGGGTATTGGCTTCGATGGACAGACTCTGACCGTCAGCAAGTGTTAGCTTGCCAGCCCTAATTCCCTCAACCTGAGCTTGAATGAGCTCCCAGTCAGTCAACACCGCCCCGGGCAAATCACGGCTGCGCAAACGCCCATCGGATTCATACGCGCGATCGGCAAAAGCCTCTTTGATCACGAAAATGCCCGCGGCTTTCGCACAATCGATGGCCTGTTGCCCGGCAGGCCCTGCCATCAGCATTAAATTGGGTTGGCCCGGCCACTCACGCATGCTATGGCACAGCAATTCGAGTGTCGGTAAGTCCTGATGTAGCCGATGATACAGTGCCCCATGTGGCTTTACGTATTCCACAATGCCACGGCGCGCATAAGTCATCGCGTGCAAGGCACCGTATTGATACTGGCACCACTGAACAACCTGCTCACTGGATGAAGGCAGCGCTCGACGACCGAATCCGGCAAGATCGGGGTAGCTCACGTGTGCGCCGATGCGAACCCCCTGGGCCAGTGCCCAATCCACCCGCTTGGCCATGATCTCCGCATCTCCGGCGTGAAAACCACAAGCTAAATTGGCCATTTGAATGTGAGGCATGAGCGCTTCGTCTGGCGCCATCGTCCAAGCACCAAAGCCCTCACCCAAATCACAATTAATCAACACGCGCGGTTAATCCCTTTGTTTTACTCATGATGCACCTTAGCAGAATGTTACACTGAGGCATGCGTCTAAAATGCCCGATCTGTGATAGCACCCTACAGCCTGCTGAACGAAGTCTCCGATGCCAAAACAATCATTGTTTTGATCAAGCAAAGGAAGGCTATTGGAATCTACTCCCCGCTCAACACAAGAAAAGCCAAAACCCTGGGGATACCAAAGCCATGCTGCAGGCTAGACGACGTTTCCTGGAGGCGGGTTATTACGCACCGCTTATCGAACGCCTAGATCAGTTAACTCAGTCAGCTCAATGCATATTGGATATCGGTTGTGGCGAGGGCTACTACAGCAGACAACTGAATGCCCATTCTGGACTGGACATTGCCAAGGACGGCGTCCGTATGGCGGCCAAGGCCCACCCATCCGGCCAATACGTCGTGGGCAGTGCCTACCGCTTGCCCTATGAAGAGAACAGCTTTGACACCTTGGTTTGCGTATTTTCACCGTTAGACTTTGATGAGGCACTCAGGGTGTTACGGCCCGGTGGACGAATTTATTGGGTCGGCCCGGGCGCCGGCCATTTGAGTCAGCTGGCCAAATTGGTCTATGCCGAGGTCAAACCGCATGTACTTAAGCCAGCCAGCGCGCACCTAACGGCCATCGACTCTGTGCACTTTTCTATCAACTTAACAGGGCCGGAGCTCGCGGACCTGCTTCACATGACGCCCTACTACTGGAGCGCCAGTGAAGATAAGCAGACGGCGATTGCTGAGCTAGATACTCATCAAGTGGACTGCGAGTTTGAGTTGTTTTCGTTCGTGTCACCAAAATCCAATTCGGACTGAGCCTCGTCCAGCGCTTCCAACTCGTCTTCTACCAAGGCCACCGCATATTCTTCAGCATCCGGTGCCACGAAGGCTGCGACCGGTGAACCAATCGGACCTGCCGGCAAGATCGGCGCCTGCGTTTCAATATCCTCGGGTGTAATTTCGCGGGTCGCCTGAGAGCGCAACACCGCAAGAATCACCAACCCAAACATGATTGATAATCCAATAAAGAACCATGCGTTACCCAGCTCAGCCATCGCTAAGGCCACCAGCATAGGCCCCGTGGTCAACCCCACACCCGATGCGGTTAACATGGCGCCCGAGGCCGCCACTACCTTTTCTGCGTCAATTCGGTCGTTCAGGTAAGCCAAACACATGGAATACATAGGCATGACCGCTCCGCCAAGCAGGATGACTAAAGGTAAAAACAACGCGGTGTCCGTCGTGGCCAACACGCCCCAGGGCAACAAGAAACTGGCGATCGATAATCCCAGCAACATACCCCGGCGACCCAAGCGGTCAGACAACCAGCCTACCGGCCATTGAAAGATCAATCCCCCGGCGGAAAAAGCAGCCATAAAACTGGCCACCTCGGCATTTGAGAACCCCGCATTCACGGCATACACGGCACCCAGGCCAAATACGGTTCCGTGCGCCGCACCGGTTAACAGGTTCGCAATCACTGACAAGCTGGATTCACGATACAGTGCGAACACGGACATAGATTCAGACATCTCGTAGCGTGGTGCGGGTCGCGCGGTCAGCAAAATCGGAACTGACGCGATCGAGACCAAAACCGAAATCAAAATGAACAAATCGGCGCTGCTGGGTTCAGCCACATTAAGCAAAAACTGTCCACTGCCCATGCCTAGGGTAACGATCAACATATACACCGACAGCAGTGCACCTCGGTTTTCGTTACTCGCTTGGTTATTTAGCCAACTTTCCGAAACCACATAGATGCCGGCGAAGCAGACACCCGTTACCACGCGCATGATCCACCAAACCCAAGGCTCAACCAGCACCGACTGAATCAAAATGGACACCGAGGCTACCGATGCACAAGCTGCAAATACCTTCACATGCCCCACTCGCTTGATGATCCGGGGAATCAGCAAACTGCCCAGTAACATACCGATGAAAAATCCCGCCATAACGACACCAATCGTTGCGGTGTCAAAGCTTTCGATCGCGGCCCGGACACTCAGTAGCGTGCCCTGCAGACCGTGGGCCAACATGATCAGCCCAATACCGACTAACAGCGCCCAACTGGCAAGTAATTCATGACGCATCGCTCGGTCCTAAAAAGAGGTGGATTATTGCCGCGCAGAATAGACCAGCGCAGAAAATAATCTAGCGCCCACCCTCACGAATTCCGACATTCATTTTTGTTTCCAGTCCGATCGCGAGTATTAGGTTTTCGACCCTACTAGAACCCTTGGCTCGGGCGAAGATTCAACGGCTTCCTATACTCGTTACACACCCAAGGAAAACCCAGACTGGAGAACACTGTGGAAGCACTAGGCAAGGTCCTGATTTGCAGCGAAGACATGCATGCACTTAGCCGTTGGCAACAAACCCTACGCCCGATGCGTAAAGTACAGACTGCGAGCTCGGCAGGAGAAATGCAGCAAATTCTGCGTTTCCAAACCCCTAATCTTATCCTGTTTCACATTGATGGAAACAAAAACCGAATTGATGAGGCGCTCACCGCTGTGTTGGAAAACGACAGCATCCACACACTGGTGCTGGATGAGGATCCAAACGATTCGGACGGTGTTGTATTGGTTAAAGCCGGTGTGCGGGGTTACGCCAATGCGGGGATGGATGGTCGATTATTGCAATCCGCTGTTTCTAGCATTTCCGAAGGCGAAGTTTGGGTGTCCCGGCGCATTATGCAGACCTTAGTAAACGAATTGCTCAACGGCGGACACGAGGGTGAGCAGTCCGCGCATCCAAGCTTAAAACTGTTAACCGATCGCGAACTGGAAATTGCAGAGCTGGTCGCTGAGGGCTCCAGCAACAAAATGGTTGCCACTCGGCTTGGCATTACCGAGCGAACAGTCAAAGCCCATCTCACCAGCTCATTTAACAAGACCGGTGCCCGTGGCCGGCTGGAATTGTCTTTAATGGTAAAAGGCGAGTTTTCGCCTCGCCCGGCGGACATCGCCTAAACCGTGCAGCGGCGCGTTCATCCTTGAGCGCGCCGAAGCGGTGACCTACGTCTCAACAAGCCAAATAAATTAACTGAAAGTTTACCAAAACTTTCATCGCGTAAAATTTATGCTAGCCTACCCGCGGAACAAAGTTACGTGACGGAAAGACGATGGTTAGTAAATTCAAGAACATGCAAGAGTTCGCCAAAGCCTGCGGAATCTCTCGGCCGACCATCTCTAAATATTTTAATGATCCGCAATCGGTTAAGCCTGCCACTCGCGCCAAAATCGAAGCCGCGATTGCTGAGCACGACTATGCGCCAAACATGTTCGCACTCAATCAAAATCGAAAGCTGACGAAGAACGTGGGTATCGTGGTGCCGCACCATACCGATCCTTTCTTTGCTGAAATGGCCCGAAAACTGGAGTGGAAACTGCAGGAAGCCGGCTTTTCTCCGTCAGTATTCAGCTCCTACGGCTCTGCTAAGAAAGAAACCGAGATCTTGGAATCAATCCGCGCACTCAAACCTGCCGGCGTGTTGATTGCGCCACTGGGCGACCAGACCGATCGAGCGGCATTGGAGCGATTCACCAAACGCATTCCGACCGTGTTGTTTGACAGTGAAATTGAAGGTCTGGGTGACGCCTTCGTCGGCTCGGATAATGAAAGCTTTATCCAAGAGACGGTTGAATATCTGGATCGTGTTGGCGAGCCACCGGTTTTTTTCGAAATGCAGACGCCTGCAAACCCCAACGCCGTGCGAAGACACGAGGCATTTATCGAAAAAATGACCGCACTGGGACACCGCCCCGAGATCTATTCCATCCCAGGAAATGGGTGGAAATTTGAAGAAATCGGCTATGAGGGCGCCAAAAAGTTCCTAAAGCAGGCAGAACTGCCCAGTGCCAGCATCCTGTGCAGTAACGATCGATTAGCAATGGGATTTCTAGCCGCCGCCTATGAGAAAGGCGTAAAAATCGGCCGTAAACCCGCGGACCATCTACGCCTCGCCTCCAATGACGATCATCCAATGTCCCGCTTCACCTGCCCGGCTTTAACTACTTCTGCGCACGATTACTCTGGCGTCTCAAATCTAACCGTCCAGACGTTCATCAACCGACTGGATCAAGGCTGCGCATTTAATGAGCGTCCTCAAATCCGCTTGCCCGCCCGCCTTGTTTTACGCGACTCCGCATAAAATTTATCGCGTGTAAAAAAAATTGT
>JASFWN010000066.1:0-5595 GCA_050049295.1 Pseudomonadales bacterium | reverse complement strand
TTGGCATGATAGGCAACCCCCTTGTCGGCCAGCGCAATCATCTTCAGATCGTTGGCACCATCACCGGTGGCCATAATCTGCGAGCGATCCAAACCCAGCGACTGGGCGACATCGCTCAAGATCTCAGCTTTACGGGTCGCGTCTAAAATCTGACTGTGCACCTCACCGGTCAGCACACCCTCCTGTTGCTCCAGCGGGTTGGCATGGAATTCATCCATACCCAACTGGCCAGCCACATTCTTGGCAAAAAAGTTAAATCCGCCACTGACCAGTACCGTACGCGCACCGGCCGCTCGAAGCTCTGCCATCAGTGCCGTGGCACCCGGCATCAACTCTAGGCGATCCGCGATCTGATCCAAGGCCGATACCGGCGTGCCTTTAAGAAGCGCCATGCGGGTTTTGAAACTCTGGGCAAAATCCAACTCACCCTGCATCGCCCGCTCGGTCACTTCGGCCACCTGCGTAACCACACCCGCTTCGCGGGCGATCTCATCAATACACTCGTGAGGAATCAGGGTCGAATCCATGTCGAACAACGCCAGTTTTACGCTGGCTTTGGCGCTGGCCTCGTTGAGGCAAAAAACTTCATCCGCTTGGACCTCGGCATCCTGCTCAATCCAGGCCGCCTGGTGATTCAGGGCCGAATCGGCTGGGAGGCGTTGAAAATTCAACGCGGGATACGCCGCAATGACCGCATCCAAGTTTCGGTCAACGATCAGCTTCATGCTTGTGCCTCAATACTGTCGACTCGTTGCAGACCACGGGGCAACTGACCACCACGGCGGGCCCGGGTACCGGTATAGGCTTCCCAATCGGTCGGTTTCAACGTCATCGATCGCTTACCGGCGGTGATGATCAAACTTTGATGGGCCTGCAAGAACGTCACGGCAATCAGTTCCGCGCCGGGGGCCAATTTAATCAACCGATTGCCCTTGCCACGGCCCAGTTCTGGGAGTTCGGTGGCATCGAATACCAGCATGTATCCATCGCTGGTGACCGCGGCCACGAAGCCTTCTGCATCCGCGCGTTCTGGCGCAAAGGGCGCCACGCCCTCGGGCAAGGTAAAGAGCGTTTTACCGGCTTTTTGGCGACTCAACAAATGCTCGTGACGGGTAAAGAATCCATAGCCTGCTTTGGACGCCAACAGCCAGCGCTGGTCGTTTTCTGCCAAGGCCAAGGCGACAAATTTTGCCCCCGCCGGTGGACTGACACGACCGGTCAACGGCTCGCCCTGACCGCGGGCACTGGGCAGTCCATGCGCAGGAATGCTGTAGCTACGCCCGGTGGTATCCAAGATCGCCAGTTGCATGTTGGTCTTACCGATTGAGGCATGCTGGAAATCGTCACCGGATTTGTAATTCAAACCGGCCGGGTCGATATCGTGGCCTTTGGCGGCCCGAATCCACCCTTGCTGAGACAGCACCGCCGTGATGGGCTCAGAGGGCATCAAGTCCGACTCTTTGAGTGCACGCGCTTCGCTTCGCTCAACCATCGGGCAACGGCGCTCGTCACCGTAGGTTTCCGCGCAGGCCAGCAGCTCCTTTTTCATCAGCGTCGTTAGGCGTCGCTCGCTACCGAGCAGCGCTTCTAGCCGGCTTCGCTCATCGTCCAGCTCTGACTGCTCGGACTTGATCTTCATTTCTTCAAGCTTGGCCAAATGTCTGAGCTTAAGATCCAAAATCGCATCGGCCTGAACCGTAGACAGACCAAACCGATCCATCAAGGCCTGCTTAGGGTCTTCCTCTTCACGAATGATTTGAATCACTTCGTCGATATTGAGGAAGGCGATCATCAAACCATCTAATACATGCAAGCGATCCAGCACTTTGTCGAGTCGATGCTGCAGACGTCGGCGAGTGGTGGCACGGCGCCACACAAGCCAATCAGACAGGATTTCGCGCAGCCCCATGACGCGAGGGCGGCCGTCCAACCCAATCAGGTTCAGGTTAACGCGATAACTGCGCTCCAGATCCGTGGTCGCAAACAGGTGATTCATCAGCGCCTCGGTGTCGACGCGGTTCGAGCGCGGCACCAAAACCAAGCGTATGGGGGTCTCGTGAGCCGATTCGTCGCGCAAATCCACCAACATTGGCAGCTTTTTAGCGCGCATTTGGCTGGCGATCTGCTCAAGAATTTTCGCCGGCGAGGCCTGCCAAGGCAGGGTATCGATCACAATATCGCCATCTTCCAGGTGCCATTTGGCGCGGGTGCGAATTGAGCCTCGACCGCTTTGATAAATCGCTTGAATATCTTTAGACGGCGTGATGATTTCAGCGGGAGTCGGGTAGTCGGGCCCAGGAATCAATGTGAAGAGCTCATTGTCCTCTAGCTTGGGATTTTCCAACAACGCCACAGCACCGTTGACCACCTCGGTCAGGTTATGCGGCGGCAAATCCGTGGCCATACCGACCGCAATGCCGGTGGCGCCATTGAGCAAGACAGAGGGCACCTGAGCCGGCAGTAAGCAGGGCTCATTCAAACTGCCGTCAAAGTTGGGCTGCCAATCGACCGTGCCCTGACCGATTTCTGAAAGTAGGGCTTTGGCAAAGGGCGACAGCCGGGCTTCGGTGTAACGCATGGCGGCAAAGGATTTGGGGTCATCCGGTGACCCCCAGTTACCCTGACCGTCCACTAAGGGATAGCGGAAACTGAAGCTTTGCGCCATCAACACCATGGCTTCGTAGCAAGCGCTGTCGCCGTGAGGGTGGAATTTACCCAGCACGTCACCCACCGTACGGGCCGACTTCTTATGCTTGGATTGAGCGGATAAACCCAACTCACTCATGGCATAAATAATGCGCCGCTGAACCGGCTTTAAGCCGTCAGCGACATGCGGCAGTGCGCGATCTAAAATCACGTACATCGAATAGTCGCGGTAAGCTTTTTCAGTGTAGGCGCGGAGCGTTTGTTGCTCTACGCCGGATGAATCAATGGTGATGCTCACGGTGCCCCCTTAGGTTGGGGTCAAGAATACTGTGAACTTAAGGCGCTGTCAGTCGCTCTGGCTGTCGGCGGTCTGGTTTTGTTCTTTAAGCAGCCGCTGGTACTGACGCGCCAAGGCCTCGGTTACCGGATGATTATCTCCGTACCGGTCGGCTGCTTTGTCGTACATTTTTTTGACTGCGTCGATCTTACCCATGTCACTACCTTAACTCCGATGCTCTAAGCGTAGCCAGTGTTTTGGGATTTGCGAGGTACAGGTGTACCTCGGTCGCTGTTATCCGGCTAAGGAAGGTCCGCTAGATGCCCTGACGACTCCAGCCATTCCCTGCGGTCCGACGCCCGCTTTTTCGACAACAACAAATCCATGCCCTGCACGGTGTCGTCCTGATCTTCGTCCACCAGTTGAATCAAGCGGCGGGTATCGCGATCCATCACGGTCTCGCGCAGTTGAAGCGGGTTCATCTCGCCCAGCCCTTTAAACCGGGTAACGGACACCTTGGCCGTGCGTTTTTCAGCCTTAATTCGGTCCATCACGCCCTGACGCTCGCCCTCGTCCAAGGCATAAAAGACGTCTTTACCCACATCGATACGGTACAGAGGGGGCATGGCGACATACACGTGACCGGCCCGAACCAAGGCCGGGAAGTGGCGGCAGAACAAAGCACACAACAGCGTAGCGATGTGCGCACCATCCGAGTCCGCGTCCGCCAGAATGCAGACCTTGCCGTAACGCAATCCTTCTAAGTGTTCACTGCCCGGATCCACGCCAATGGCGACTGCAATATCGTGAACTTCCTGGCTGGCTAGAATCTCGGAGCTGTCGACTTCCCAGGTGTTGAGGATTTTACCTCGAAGCGGCATAACCGCCTGGAATTCGCGGTCGCGAGCCTGCTTAGCGCTGCCACCGGCCGAATCACCCTCGACCAGGAATAGCTCACCATTGAGTGCGTCCGCCGTGCTGCAGTCCGCTAGCTTGCCAGGCAGTGCCGGGCCTTGGGTAATCTTTTTACGGGCGACTTTCTTGCGCGCTTTTAACCTTGATTGCGCGGCACTGATGGCCAGCTCAGCCAAAGCATCGCCCACCGCCGGGTTGGCATTCAGATAAAGGCTAAAGGCATCTTTAACCACGCCGCTGACAAAGGGTGCGCAGGATCGCGAACTTAAACGTTCTTTGGTTTGGCCCGCGAATTGTGGATCGCCCATTTTGACCGAAAGCACATAACAGCACCGGTCCCACAGATCTTCAGGCGCAAGTTTTAAGCCCTTGGGCAACAACGAGCGGAACTCGCAGTACTCACGAAGCGCCTCGGTCAAACCGGTACGCAACCCGTTCACGTGGGTACCGCCTTGGGCCGTCGGCACTAAATTCACGTAAGACTCCGCGACATAGTCACCGCCCTCAGGCAACCAAGACAGAGCCCAATCCACGGTCTCTTCTTCGCCCTCAAAACTTCCCACAAAGGGCGCTTCAGGCAGCATTTCCTGCTCGCCCAGCGCACGGCTTAAGTATTGCGAAAGGCCCGCTTCAAAACACCACACCTCGTTGTCTTCGGCGTTGGCGTCGTTTTTGAAATCAATGGTCAGGCCAGGGCACAGAACCGCCTTGGCTCTTAATAAATGTTTGAGCGCTTTGACCGCATATTTGGGCGTGTCAAAGAAGCTGGCATCCGGCCAAAAGGTCACCTGAGTGCCGGTGTTTTTCTGACCTACCTTGCCGATCACGGTCAACGGCTCAACCGCATCACCGTTGGCAAAGGCCATGGCGTGGACCTGGGCGTCTTTTTTGACTTCGACCTCGACCCGGGTCGACAGGGCGTTGACGACACTGACGCCTACCCCGTGCAGACCGCCGGAGAATTTGTAATTTTCGCCCGAAAACTTACCACCCGCGTGCAGACGAGTCAGGATCAGCTCAATCCCCGGCACCCCATGTTCCGGGTGGATATCGACTGGCATACCCCGGCCGTTGTCGGCCACTCGAACGCCACCGTCGGTCAGCAAGGTGATTTCGATTCGATCGCAGTGTCCGCCCATGGCCTCGTCAACCGAGTTATCGACCACCTCTTGGATCAGGTGATTGGGGCGCTGCGTGTCGGTGTACATACCGGGACGGCGTCGAACCGGTTCTAGGCCAGACAGGACTTCAATACTTTGGGCGTTATAATTACTCATGCGCGAGAGTATGCCGATCACAACTCCAGCCTGCCAGTGGTATGATAGGGGTTCGACTCAAAGGAATGCGCATGCGACCCACCCTAACTCTGAACCCCGGCAGCGATCGACGTCTGCGAGCGGGGCACCCTTGGATTTTTTCTAACGAAATTCGCTCCGTCGCCGAAAACAAGACGTTGGAGCCAGGCACCTTGTGCAATTTACAGACCGAGAAGGGCGAGCTTCTGGGGGTGGGCACCTACAACCGTCATGCCCTGATCGCATTTCGTTTATTTGACCGAAACGCCGAGGCCAAAATTGACGCCGATTGGTTTGAGGCGCGTCTAGCGCGGGCCATGGAAACCCGCGAATGTGTCTATCCAGGCGGGTTTTATCGCTGGGCTCATTCCGAATCCGACGGCCTGCCGGGCCTGATCATGGATCGCTATGGCGATGCAATCAGTGTGCAGCTCAACACCGCCGGCATGGACAAACTGCGCG
>JASFWN010000065.1:0-5605 GCA_050049295.1 Pseudomonadales bacterium | reverse complement strand
CAGGTACACGGTTATATGAGCCGGTGAACCGAGGTTTAGAAATTAAAATCGGTGAGCGTTTGGCTCGCCTAAGAATGCGAGATCAATCATGATGATGACCTATGCGGCGGTGGCGATCGGTGGCGCCTTGGGTGCCTGTGCTCGATACGGTTTAAGCACCGTTTTCAAGGGCACCGCAGCCACTTTGATTGCCAATGGGGTGGGCTGTTTCTTAATCGGTGTGTTGGCCGGTTTCTTGGCTAGCCGAGCTGAGTTGAGTGACAGCCTGCGTCCGTTGCTGATTACGGGTTTTCTGGGTGCGTTGACGACCTACTCGACCTTCTCGTTAGAGGCCATGAATCTGCTTAACGAGGGCAAAGTCACCTCGGCGGTGGGCTACATTGTGGCGACACTCTTGATATCATTGAGCGCATGCGCACTGGGTCTGTCATGGACCCGTTCGATTTGACAAGGATTATTCATGCTAGACCCTAAATTGTTGCGGGCCGATCTGGACGCCACAGCAGCACGACTGGCCGTTAAAGGTTACACACTGGACGTTGCACGTTTCCAGGCAATGGACGCCAGTCGCAAAGCCCTGCAGGCCGACATGGAAGCGTTGCAGAACGAACGCAAACTCGGCTCAAAAGAGGTCGGTGCCCTGATGAAGGCTGGGGACACGGCTGGCGCGGAAGCTCAAAAGGCCAAGATGTCTGCCATTGGGGACAAGCTGGATGCGGCCAAAGCGCAATTTGATGCGCTGGCCGAGGAGCTTAACCAGTGGATGATGGAAATCCCGAATCTGCCGCATCCCTCGGTGCCGGAGGGCCAAGACGAAAACGACAACCAAGAATTGCGCGTTGTCGGGACCAAGCCCGAGTTTGATTTTGAGCCGGTGGATCATGTGACCTTGGCCGAAAACATGGGCGGCGTGGATTTCGAGAAGGCCGTAGCGGTTTCAGGTTCGCGCTTTGCGGTGTTGGCCGGTCAGGTCGCTCGACTGCATCGGGCGTTGGCTCAGTTCATGTTGGATACCCATACTCAAGAGCACGGCTACCAAGAAGCCTACGTGCCTTATTTGGTTCAGTCTCAGGCGTTGTTGGGTACCGGTCAGCTTCCCAAGTTTGAAGAAGACTTGTTCAAAACCGATTCGGATCACTATTTGATTCCGACCGCGGAAGTCCCGCTGACCAACCTGGTGCGTGACAGCATTGTGGAAGACCTGCCTCAGCAATGGGTGGCGCATACGCCTTGTTTCCGCAGTGAAGCGGGCAGTTATGGCCGCGATACCCGCGGTATGTTCCGTCAGCATCAGTTCGACAAGGTTGAGTTGGTGTGGCTGACTCGACCGGAGCAAAGCTGGGATGCGCTGGAAACGCTGGTGTCCCACGCAGAAGCCATCTTGCAAAAGCTCGGACTGCATTATCGCGTTGTTAACCTGTGCGGTGGTGATTTGGGCTTTGGTGCGGCCAAGACCTACGACATCGAAGTCTGGTTGCCGGGTCAGCAAAACTTCCGTGAGATTAGTTCCTGCTCGAATACCGAGGACTTCCAGGCACGTCGAATGCAGGCCCGTACCCGCAATGAACAAGGTAAACCCGAGTATCTGCATAGCTTGAATGGCTCGGGCTTGGCGGTCGGCCGTTGTCTGATCGCGGTGTTGGAAAACTATCAGTTAGCCGACGGTCGCGTAGCCGTGCCTGATGTGTTGCAGCCTTACATGGGCGGTCTGACCCACATCGGCTGATGGAAATCCTTTGGCTCGGGCTGGCGGCGTTTGTCGGCTCGACCCTGACTGGAATTATGGGCGTCGGTGGTGGCGTCCTGATTTTGGTGATCATGGCGCAATTCGTGCCCCCTTCTGTTTTGATCCCCTTGCATGCTCTGGTCATGCTGTATTCCAATCTCAATCGTGTTGTTATTCAGCGTAGGCATATTCGCTGGGGTTACGTGTGGCCGTTTCTAGCCGCTGGCGTAATCGCCATTGCCTTGGTTAGTCACTGGGTAAATTCCGTGCCGGTCGATCTGGGTCAGTTGCTATTGGGGGGCTTTGTTTTGATCGCCACCTGGCGCCCGAATTGGTTTCAGGTTGGGCAATGGCCCGCGTCCCTTTCGGGCGGTATTACCGGTGCTCTTTCCATGTTTTTGGGAGCGATGGGGCCCATGGTGATGGCGGTTCTGCCTCGAGCAACCTGGAGTCGTCATGAAATCATTGCGACTCACGGCATGGTGATGGGGCTGCAATACGGCGTGAAAGCGATTGCCTTTGCCTGGATCGGATTCGAATGGATCGCCTATCTACCTGGATTGGTCGCGATGTGTTTAGCCGCGACCCTGGGTAACCTCGTGGGCGCTCGACTGTTGGGTCGCGTATCTGAGCAGCACTTTAAGTTCGTTCTTGATGCGCTCTTAACGGTCCTGGCCTTACGGCTTGTGGTGCAGTTTTTCGCATGAGCAGCGCGATCGCCTACAACCGCCCGGCACGGCCTTATCAGAGTGAAATAGAGGTAAAGCGCAGCCGATTTGTCGCGGACTTAATGCCGCTTACCCAGGATCCTCGAGTGCACATCCAGGCCATCCGTCAGACACAGCCCAAAGCGAGCCATCATTGCTGGGCGTATGTCGGTGATCCGGATTCGACCGATCGGGACTCCAGTGACGATGGCGAGCCAAAAGGCACCGCCGGTAAACCGATGCTGGCGATGTTGCAGGGTTTGGATCTGGGACAGACGCTGGTGGTGGTCAGTCGTTACTTTGGCGGGGTCAAATTAGGCACCGGTGGCTTGGTCCGAGCCTACGGACAAGCGGTCCGAGCCGCGATCGAACAGGCCGAGCTAATTCGTGTTGAGCCCCGGGATCGGATCAATCTCGAATTTCCATACGACCAAGCAGGCTGGGTCGAATCCTTACGCCGTGAACTCAAGGCCGAGCCAGTTGAGTCGATTTATGGCGAGCGCATTCAAGTGGTGTGGGAAGTCGAGGCGGCGCGAGGTGATTCGGTACGAGCCGAGCTCGCTGCGCATTCGCATTTAGGCTTGGTGCTTTACAAGCAGTGATCAGGCCGGGGCAGTCCGGCAATTTTGGCCAACTGTTTTGGAGGCGATTCCGGGAAAAGCCCGCGCAGATAAAGCGTTTTCGCCTTGTCGGGTCCCAGATGCTGTTTAACCCAGTTGGCCAAGGGTCGATTTGCTGGGCTGTGTTCAAAGGTGTCAAAGAATGACTGCACCAGCGGAACGAGCTCCCAATGTGCGTCAGTCAGGGTGATGTTTTCCTGCTCAGCGAGGTGCACAGCCAATTCAGGCGTCCAATCCTCTCGGTTGACCAGGTAGCCCTCGGGATCGGTCTCTACCATGACTCGATCCGGTCTGCTTGGACGATTTTTTCAGCGACTTGGTCGGCGTTTAAGTCGCCGTCCGAGTTGGACGCCAATCCAGGCTGAGTCAGGTAGCTGGTCCAGGCGTTTGAGCAGTTAATGCTACACGGCTCCTGATCGAACAGGATAACGTTGTCTTCTGCTTGGATATTGGGGATGGCTTGAGTTAGCCCCTCCGGCGTCATAATCAGGTGCAAGGTGCTCATAGCCGAATCACCTGATGGCATTGTCTGAGTTGTGCTTGCAGGGTTTCAGGCGTGATGACTTCGGTGCCTTCTAGGGGCTGGTCCATCTCCTGATCGGCATACCAGGTTTGCAGGCCATACAGTGGCAATGCAGCCAAGCGCTTCCGTGCCCATTGACCTGTTTTTCCGTTGGATAAGCAGGCACAGGCCTGTCCCTGGAAGAATAGGGCAAAGGGCGTTTCAAAGGTGGCCAGCGTCATGGCCAGATCGATGCCGGCGCGGGTGCGGGCGTGATCACTTGGGGCTGCGCTCAATACCAGTGCAATCATTTCAGTGTGACCACCTTGTCCTGTTCGAGCATGTCGACCAATTGCCCAAGTCCGCCCAGCTCTGCGCCGCGGGCGAGGGTGGCATGACGCTCAAATTTTGTGGCCTGCGATTCGTCCAGTACGCCTGCGTTTAAGGCACTGGTGACACAGGCGATGGCGTCCAAGTCATGCGCCTCAATCAGACGGCTCCATTGCGTGGCAAGGTTGTCTCCCTTGGCAGGAAGCGCATTGGTGTTGAGTTGTTCCACGCCTCGGCTCATAAAGAACAATCGAGACAGTTCGCCGCGCCGGGCCAGTGCATCAGCGAGTGCCACCGCGCGTCCTTGGTCAGGCCCGGCCAGGATCAATAACGAAGTTTTCATGAGCGAGCCACCATGACCCCCACGCTGGCCATCAGGCTGCCTGCGATGCGATTAATCCAGCGCCCGACACTGCCTCGCGTGAGTAAGGGTCGAAGTTGGTGGGCGCCTAAACTCATCGCAAAGAGTGCAATAAGCAGTGCACACAAGACGGTGGCCGTCACGCTAAGCATATCGGCTAGGGATAGAGTTTTTAAATCGAGAAACAGCGGTAAGAATCCCAAATAAAACAAAATGACCTTGGGGTTGGTGCAGCTGATGGCACAGCCGGCGATCAGGCTTTTCCACCAACCGCGCAGCGGGTTGTGTTCATCTTTTATCTGAGGGGGAGGGCTTCTGAATGTCTGAATTCCGAGCACGATGAGGTAGGCACCACCCAGCCAGCGGACCCACTGAAATGCGGTCTCGGCTTGTTCGGCAATAAATCCCAGCGAGAGCATAGCGGCCCACAAATAAAGCATATCACCCAGGGTCAGGCCAATTCCCAATATGAAAGCCGGCCACATGCCCTGGACCAAGCCTCGACTCATGAGCGCAAGGGTGCCGGGCCCGGGCGTAATCGCGAATAGGAAGGTCGCCAGAAACAGGCTAGCGGCTGCAAATAAGGTCATTCCATCAGTCTACCAAAAACAAAAAAGCCCGGCGCGTGCCGGGCTTTTTTACACAGGCGCGCAGTCTTAATCGTCGCTGCCCATGACACCCATGATGGCCAGTAGGTTCGAGAACAACATGTAGATGTTGATGTACAGGCTCACGGTGGCCATGACGTAGTTGGTTTCGCCACCACGAACAATGTTCGAGGTGTCAAACAGAATAAAACCAGCCGCCAACAGGATCAAAGCTCCGCTAATCGCCAGCTGCAAGCCCGGCACTTGGAAGAAAAATCCAGCAACGATTGCCAGTAAACATACGATCAGACCGGTCATCAAGAAGCCGCGCATGAAGGTGAAGTCACGGCCGCTGGTGATGGCATAGGCCGACAGCGCAAAGAAGGTGATGGCTGTACCGGCCGTCGCGTTAAACAGGATGCCCAAGCCGCCTGCGCTGCCCAGTACAAATGCGACCATCGGCCCTAACGACCAACCCATCCATCCGGTGAAGGCGAATACCAACGGCAGTGCCATGGCACTATTGCGCTTCGCTTGAACGGCGAACAGCAAACCAAGCATCACGACCATCGAAACGATCCAGTTGATGGGCGTAGCACCGACCGACACGGCCACGGCGGTCATCGTCGCACTGAAAGCCAGGGTCATGCCAAGCAGCATGTAGGTTTGACGTAGTACTTTATTAATGCCTGCGGCCTGTGCCGTCGTGGCGTTAATGACGCGTTCTTCGCTCATTGGATAGTTTGCTCCGTGTTATTTCGATAGTTATGAA
>JASFWN010000064.1:0-5637 GCA_050049295.1 Pseudomonadales bacterium | reverse complement strand
TAATTGACCAGACCGAAATACACAATGAACAGAAGCACCCCGGGTAAAAACTTAGTCCAGCGACCACTACGGGGCGCGACAGGCCCCATCGCCATCGCCAATAGCGCACCGATGGGCACCATCAAACCCAGTGCGATCCGCCAATGCAATTGCGCTTGCTCTCGATTGCCGCCAGCCAACAAATCCTCGGTCTGTAAGGCTTCAACTTTAAGGGGGCCCTGGCGTAAATCAGGCAGCTCTAGACGGACCATGTACTCTTTGAAGTCCAAACGCTCCCAATCTAAACGCTGAACATCCCCGCGCCAGCGCTGACCTTGCTGCAGAACTAAGAATCGCTGTCCCGATTCAGGATCCTGTTGTTGAAAAGCGAATTCTGCCTTAAAAACAGTATCCAAGGGGCCCGACTGATAAACAAACACGTCTTCCATCCGACCGTCATCCAACGCATCGGATGCATAAAAGACCGCCTGATCGCCAATGGACTGGAACTGTTGTGGTGATAATCCCGCAATACCCGCCACCTGACGACCGGTTTCAACCTGGCGTTGAACCCACTCGGCGGTTTTTGGAGAGACGTACAGCGACAGCCCTAGGGTCGTTCCAAATACTAACAACACAGGAAAGGCTAACGTACGCGCCAACTGGCGTCGGCCAAATCCAGCCGCTCTCAGTGCTGCAGCCTCTTGATCGGCATATAAGCGCCCTACCATGAGCAGCACACCTAGGAACAAAGCCAAGGGCAATACGATCTGTAAAACGCCGGGAACTCGGCCGGCCACGATTGCAAACACCAGCTCAGGCGCCAAGGTTCCGTTGGCGGCCTCTTCCAAATATCGTACTAATCGCCCGGTCAGGCCTAGAAAGGTCAGTACCAAGGCCGCAGCTATAGACCCTGCGAGGGCTTCACGCCCTAGGTAACGACTGAGTATGCTCACACTGACCCGTAAACGAATAAAAACGGTATCCTACCCTAAAACCTGTATTGGAGCGCCCCATGCTGTTCAACATCTCGCCTGCCAACCTCTCTGATCACGCCACCGATCTGCTGGTGATTCCCCTAACTGCCGACGAAACAGCGCCGGTTGCTGCTGATCTACATGCAGCTTTAACCGCCCAAGGGGATTTCTCAGGTAAATCAGGAGAAACCGTCAGCGTGCCTGCTGCCGCCGAAACCGCCGCAAAACGCGTCCTGTTCGTGGGTTTGGGCGAAGCAAAGAAGCTAACGGCCAAGGCCTTGGATAAAGCGGCTCAAGCGATCGCTGCCGCGGCCGTAAAGAAAGGCATTGAGCGCGTCACCTTGGCTCCGCAGAGCGCTCTAGACGCCAGCTTCTACCGACAACTCGGCTTACACCTTGGCCTGAAGGCATATCAATACACCCAAACCTTCGGCACCAAAGAATTGCCTGGCGCATCGACACTGGCTCAGATTGACGTCCCCGAACACCTCGACGAAGTGCAACGTGGGCACCAGATCGCACATGGCGCAAATTTAACCCGCGAGTTAGGCAATTTGCCGGCCAACACCTGCACACCCACCTACCTGGCGAATCAAGCCAAGCAACTGAGCCACCCGAAACTCAATGTTGAGGTGCTGGGCGAGGATGCCATGCGTCAGTTGGGTATGCACAGTCTGTTAAGCGTCGGCCATGGCTCGGACCAAGAGAGTCAATTGGCCGTCATGCGCTTTACCAACGGCGGGGACGAAGCGCCCATCGCCTTGGTCGGCAAAGGCATCACCTTCGATACCGGTGGCATTAGCCTGAAGCCCGGCGCTGGCATGGATGAGATGAAATACGACATGTGTGGTGCTGCCACCGTGTTGGGCGTGATGCAGGCTGCGTGTGAGTTGGATTTGCCCCTGAATATCGTTGCCGTCATTGCCTGTGCCGAAAACATGCCATCGGGCCGCGCGACCAAACCGGGCGATGTCGTCACCAGCATGTCCGGACAAACCATCGAGATATTAAACACCGATGCCGAGGGCCGTCTGGTGTTGTGCGATGCCCTGACCTTTATTCAGCAAGAAAATCCAAGTTGTATCGTCGATATGGCGACCTTGACCGGCGCCTGCATCATTGCACTGGGCCATCACAACACAGGCCTGTTGGGCAATGACGACGCGTTGGCGGAAGAGTTACTCGCCGCTGGCCGCGATGCCATGGACACCGCTTGGCGCCTTCCAATCAGCGAAGAATATGACAAGCAGTTGGATTCCAACTTCGCCGACATGGGCAACATTGGCGGGCGTGATGCCGGCACCATTACCGCAGCCTGCTTCTTATCTCGCTTTGTTGAGGACACCCCTTGGGCACACCTAGACATCGCTGGCACAGCCTGGACCAGTGGCAAAGCCAAAGGCGCGACTGGCCGCCCGGTGCCTTTGCTGATGAACTGGTTATTGAAGCGCGCCGGATGACCGGCGTTCGCTTTTACATTTGCCCCGAAGCCGAATGGAGCGAGGCGGCTAAATTTGCCGCCCGGCTCGCGCGCCAGTTGAAACGGCGCGGCCACCGGATTTTGTTTCTGACCGAAGATAAAGCGCGGCAACAGGCTTTGTCGGACTTGCTGTGGCAATACCCGGCCGACGCATTTCTGCCGCATCGCACCGAGCCGGGTCAAGCCGAATCTGGGATGGACATCGCAGCGGGTCAGGAGTGGGACGATCATCACGATGTCTTGATCAATCTGACCGATCAAGTGCCGCCTAACTACGCCCGCTTTGAACATCTCTGTGAAGTCGTTCCCAGTAGCGATACACTATTAGCCAACGCGCGGACCCGCTGGATTCATTACAAAGATCGCGGCCACCCGCTTAAACGCATCGAAACTGACACTATCTGAGACCTCAAGCTTAATGGACAAGGCATTCGACCCTTCGCTGATCGAACGAGATCTGTACGCCAAATGGGAAACACAGGGCTGCTTCAAACCCAGCGGATCTGGCGATCCCTATTGCATTATGATTCCACCGCCCAACGTGACGGGCAGCCTGCACATGGGTCACGCTTTTAACAACACCATCATGGATGCCTTGGTCCGCTATCACCGCATGAAGGGCCATGACACCCTATGGCAAGTGGGCACCGACCATGCCGGCATCGCCACCCAAATGTTGGTCGAGCGTAAGCTTGAAGGCCAAGGCGTCAGTCGCCACGATCTGGGCCGCGACGGCTTTATCGACAAAGTCTGGGAATGGAAAGCCGAATCGGGCGGAAATATCACCAGCCAACTGCGTCGCCTAGGCTCCTCGGTGGACTGGAGCCGTGAACGCTTCACCATGGACGAGGATCTGTCCCGCGCGGTGCAAGAAGTCTTTGTTCGCCTGCATGAAGATGGGCTGATCTATCGTGGTAAACGACTCGTTAACTGGGATCCGGTACTGAAAACCGCCGTCTCGGACCTGGAAGTCGAAAGCGAAGAAGAAAACGGTCACATCTGGTCACTGCGTTATCCGCTGGCGGATGGCAGTGGATCTCTGGTGGTCGCCACGACTCGACCCGAGACGATGCTGGGCGACACCGCCGTTGCCGTTCACCCTGAGGACGAGCGCTATGCCCACTTTATCGGCAAGACCATCAAGCTACCCTTGGTCGATCGTGAAATCCCGATCATCGCCGACGATTATGTTGATCCTGAATTCGGAACGGGCTGTGTAAAAATAACGCCGGCTCACGATTTTAATGACTATGAAATGGGCAAGCGTCACGACTTGCCTATGATCAACATCCTTCTGGATGACGCGAGCATCAACGATCTGGCGCCGGAAAAATACCGCGGTATGGATCGGTTTGATGCCCGTAAAGCCATCGTCGCAGATTTTGATGCGGCCGGCTTGTTGGTGGAAGTCAAAGACCACCGTCTGCCGGTGCCCCGAGGCGACCGCAGCGGCGCTGTTTTAGAGCCTTATCTGACGGATCAGTGGTATGTCGCGGTCGAAGAGCTGGCAAAGCCCGCGATCGAAGCGGTTGAAAACGGCGACATCGAATTTGTGCCCAAGCAGTGGGAGAACACCTACTTTGCTTGGATGCGCGACCTGCAGGACTGGTGTATCAGCCGCCAACTGTGGTGGGGTCACCGAATTCCGGCGTGGTATGACAAGGCGGGCAATGTCTATGTCGGCCGCTCGGAAGCCGAAGTGCGTGAAAAGCACGATTTGGGCGACGTTGAGCTGACGCAAGACAACGACGTACTGGACACATGGTTCAGTTCAGCCTTGTGGACTTTCTCGACCTTGGGCTGGCCGGATGAGACCCCTGAGTTAGCCAAATTCCACCCCACAGACGTTCTGGTTACGGGCTTTGACATCATTTTCTTCTGGGTTGCTCGAATGATCATGATGACCCTGCGTTTCCGCGGTGAAGTGCCGTTCAAGAAAGTCTACGTGCATGGATTGGTTCGCGATGGCGAGGGCAAGAAGATGTCCAAATCCAAAGGCAACGTTCTCGACCCCATCGATTTGATTGACGGCATCGATTTGGAGTCTTTGGTCGCCAAGCGTACCGGCAACATGATGCAGCCGCAGATGGCGAAAAAGATCGAGAAGGCCACGCGCAAAGAATTCCCAGACGGGATTGAAGCCTTTGGCACAGACGCCCTTCGCTTTACCTTTGCTGCGATGGCATCGACCGGCCGAGACATCAACTTCAACTTAGAGCGAGTCGCCGGTTATCGAAACTTCTGCAACAAGTTGTGGAACGCCACCCGTTTCGTCTTGATGAACGTTGAGGGTGCGGATCTGACTCAAACCGAAGGCTTAGAACCGAGCCTGGTTGATCGCTGGATTGTCAGCCGATTGCAAGCGGCGGAAGCCGAAGTTGAGCGGTCGCTGGCCAATCTGCGCATGGACATGGCCGCACAGGCCATTTATGAGTTCATCTGGAACGAGTATTGCGACTGGTACTTGGAACTGACCAAGCCCGTCCTCAATGGCGACTTCAGCGAGGCACAAAAAGCCGCAACCCGCCGCACCTTGGTATCGGTATTGGAAGCGGCTTTGCGTCTGGCTCACCCGATCATGCCTTTCATCACCGAAGAAATCTGGCAGACCATTGCCCCACGCCTTGGTCAAGGCGGTCCCAGCATCTCGCAGGCGTCCTACCCGGTCGCCGAAGCCGAGAAAATGGACTCCGAAGCCGATGCCGCTGTGGAATGGCTTAAGGGCACGGTGACCGCTGTGCGCACCATCCGCGGCGAGATGAACATCGCGCCCAGCAAGAAACTCAGTGTCATCCTGAACGCCGGCAGCGAGCGCGATCGCGAACTGGCCCAGTTGTGCGACACCTACCTGCGCAGCTTGGCTGGAATCGATGCACTCCGTTGGCTGGACGGCGCGGAAGCCCCAGTGGCCAGTATTGGCGTGGTCGGCGACATGGAAGTCCTGGTCCCCATGGCCGGATTGATCGACCCTGAGGCTGAAATCGCGAGACTGGGCAAAGAAGTCACTCGTCTAGAGCAAGAGATCCAACGCACCGGTGGCAAGCTGGCGAACGAAAAATTTGTCTCCAAAGCGCCGGCTGAAGTGGTAGCGAAAGAACAAGCGAAATTGGCCGATGCCAAAGCCACCCTCGAGCGAATCCAAGCTCAGATTGTGAAACTCGGCACAATCTAAACCCACATTTGGCAATTCCCTCCCTAGGC
>JASFWN010000063.1:0-5645 GCA_050049295.1 Pseudomonadales bacterium | reverse complement strand
TCTGCCAGAGGCTATACCTACAGGAATACTGCAATGGTTAGAGGACTCGGTTAAGCGAGGCGTAGCCCGTCGTGTGACCGTGCTATGAGCTTGATTGATACCCAGGGGCGGCAGTTTAAGTCGCTTCGCCTGAGCCTGACGGCAGCCTGTAATTTCACTTGCGGGTATTGCGTACCAGAGGGAACGATACTGCGGCCCTCTCCGAACGCACTGGATGGCCAATCTTTGATTCGTTTGATGCGGCTACTCGACCGAGTGTTGGGGCTGGAAAAAATCCGCTTAACCGGCGGTGAGCCACTGATCGCGCCTAATTTAAAGGCGGTGCTCGAGGGACTGGGAGATATCAATATTCCAACCAGCATAACGACCAATGGGCAATTTCTGGCCAAGCATGCTCAGGCATTACATGACGCCGGGGTAAACGCCGTAAATATTAGCTTGGATGCCCTAGATCCAGACGCATTTGACGCGATGGCCGGGGGTGGCGATGTGGATTCCGTATTGGCCGGAATCGAGGCCAGCTTGGCACTGGGTCAACGCATTAAAATGAATACCGTCCCGATGCGATCAAAGAACATTGATCAATTGGCACCGCTGTTTGATTACTGTGCGACTCGTGGCATCGAGTTGCGTTTTATTGAACTGATGCGGATGGGGCACCTGTCCGATCGGACCCTTTTTGAAAAAGAATTTGTCAGTGAAGCCGAAATTGTTGAGATTCTGAGCGTTTTTGGAGAAGCACAGGAGCTGCCTCGCAAAGCGCACAGTACCAGTCGCTCCTATCAGAATCCAAGGGGCCGATTTGGATTTATTGCCAATGAGTCCGCGCCATTTTGTGGCGACTGTGACCGCCTTCGATTAACCAGCGATGGTCAGCTTTTCGGCTGCATTTCCTCGGCGCTGTCGCAGGATATTCGTCCGGCGCTTGCGATGGAGGAGCCCGATGCATTGGCATTTCTGCAAGAGCAACTGAGTATGGCGCTCAAGGTAAAGCAACCGGTTCGCTTCAGTGGCGAGCAAACCATCATGCAGATCATCGGGGGCTAGCCTTGCAGTCATTGGTTGAGCGGGTCCGTCAGGGTACGCCATTGGTGGTGGCGATGGACCTGACTTGGCTTGAGAGCTCTGAGCATCATCATCGTTTTCATGCACCCTTTGTTCGTTGTAAAAATCAGTTGGACTTAGGGTTTGGTGGGGCCATCGCGACAGGATTGACGCTGGCTGGTTGGTTTTCCTTCACCCAGGCCTGCGAACAGACCACGGGAAAGTCCTGCAATCCGGTGGTTGCAAAGTCCTTGCAAAGATTCATCGCGCCATTTCGTGATGAAGATTTGATCTTTCAGGCGCCCGTCATTCAACTGGATTTTCAACCCGGGCGGATTCGTCAGCATGTGGTGACGCAGCTTGTAGATCAGTCCGGTAACGTGTGCGCTGAGGCAGAATTGGATTTCGTTCTTTGATGGTACTGTTCTCAGTCATCTTGCCCATATTCGCTGTGATTGGTTTGGGCTTTATGTGTCAATACCGACACTGGTTTACTCCATCCGCGGTCGCCGATTTCAATCGATTTGTCTATTACATCGCAGTCCCTCCACTGCTTTTTATGGCGATGGCGTCCACTCCAATCGAATCCTTAACTCAAGCACGCTATTTGGTGGCGTATTTGGGTGCAACTGTGCTCGTTTGGATCGGTCTGTTTTTTCTTCTTAAGCCCTTTTTCGACACCTTTGAGGCGCGTTTTCTGTTGGGGCTCGGGGCGACTTTTTCGAATTCAGTGTATTTGGGCATACCCTTGGTCCAGACGGCATTCGGTACTCAAGCGACTCAAGCGGTTGTGATGATTGCCCTGGCTACCAATGTTTTATTTGTCGGTGGCAGTGCGGTGATTTTATCGGCACGGCAGCAGTCCAATGTGCGTGGGGCGGTAATCGAAGTGCTCAAGAATCCGATGATTGGAGCGATCGTATTGGGTTTATCCGTGTCGGCGCTAGCGCTCCCATTGCCATCGGGCCTTGAGCGTCTGCTAGAACTGTTGGCGCAAGCCGCCTCACCCGTGGCCTTGTTTGCGCTGGGCTTAACTCTGGGGGGGGTTAACGCACAGGCCTCGCAAGTTCAAAGCATCCAACAAGAATCCTGGTCTTGGGCGGGTGTTCTGGTGGCGGTGAAAATCCTGATTCATCCCTTGGCTGTATGGTTGGCGTGTTTAGCGGTTGGCGCGCGGGCAGGAGACACGCAAGTGGCTGTGTTGGTGGCGGCATTGCCTGCCGGTGCGCTGTCGCATTTGTTGGCTCAGCGCTTTGGTGCTCAGTCGTTGACGGTTGCCCGTGGAGTCATGCTGGGCACGGGCTTGAGCTTGCTTACCTTGAGTGCTTTGCTGTCTTCAGCGATGTTCACACAGCTCTAACAATACCCCCTCGGTTGATCTGGGATGCAAGAAGGCCACCCGTGTGTTGTGAGCGCCGTCGACGGGGCTCTCTTGCAGCAGCGTATAGCCTTGATCTTTTAGGCGTGCCATCTCGGCGTCAATGTCGTCGACTGTAATAGCGACCTGCTGTACGCCACCTTTGCCACCATTTTTGGCAATGAACTTGCCGATCGGCGTGTCTTCGCCCAGTGGGCACAACAGCTCAAATTTGCTTTCACCAATCTGAAAAAAAGCGACCTCGACGCCTTGTTCGGCGACGGTTTCGCGCCCTAGATATTCAAATCCGAGTCCTTTATAGGTTTCGATGCCTTTGTCGAGGTCTAGTACCGCAATCCCAACGTGATCGATTTTTTGCATCATTGACTTGTGTCCTTGGTGTGAGAGGCATAGGTTAAAGAGGCAACAGAATAAGGAAACCCCTATGTTTCGATCTATTCGCATTTCGGACTATATGACCACGAACCTGATTACGGCCTCGCCCGAGGCAGATCTGCTGAGCATCGTGGATAAACTTATCGAACACGGTATCTCGGGCATGCCGGTGGTAGAAAACGGAAAGTTGCTGGGGATGGTGTCAGAGCATGACTGCCTGAATGCAATCCTGAAAGGCACTTATCAGGGCGAAGTCGGAGGACGGGTTCGCGAGGTGATGACCCACGAAGTCGATACGCTGGCGCTGGACTCGGATGTGGTCGAGGCAGCCGAGCACTTTATGAGACAAGGGCGCCGTCGTTTGCCCGTTGTGGACGCGCAGGGACGGTTGGTCGGTCAGATCAGCCGCTGCGATGTCCTACGCGCTGTTCGGGCGTATGAAATTCCAGAAACAGCCTAGACTATTGAGCTGAAAATACTTGATGCGCGGCGGTGACGGGCGAGATTTCACCGTTGCTGACGCGGTCTCGTTGCTCGCTCCAGCGAACTTGAGTGTCGCCGGTGAGTGTTTGTAACCACGCCAAGTCTCGAGTCAATCGCTCGAACCACGCCAGGTTTTGCGTTTTCCGGCGCTCTAAAATGGCGTCATGACCTTCACTGCGGTACTGATTGATTAGCCCTTGCAATTCGTTCAGACCGTCTTTCTTCAGCGCACTGATGCTTAGGACCTGAGGGGTCCAAAAACCGGTATGCGTGAGTAGATTCAGCGCGTTTTGGTAATGTCGGCGACTGAATTCGGCGAGTTGCTTGGCTTCGCCGTCCGCTTTATTGACGACAATCAGATCGGCCAATTCTAGGATGCCTTTTTTTATACCCTGCAATTCGTCGCCGGCGCCGGGTTGCATCAGCACCAAGAATGCGTCGGTCATGTTGGCGACCTCATGCTCAGACTGACCCACGCCGACGGTTTCAACCCAGACTTGATCGTAACCCGCCGCTTCGCATAGCAAGATGGCCTCTCGTGTGCGTTGAGCGACACCACCGAGGCTTTCCCCAGCCGGTGAGGGACGAATGTAGGCCCCCTCGACGCGACTGAGCTGCTCCATGCGTGTTTTATCACCCAATATACTGCCGCCATTGACCGGCGAGCTGGGGTCGACTGCGAGGACCGCGACACGATGGCCTTGTTCGACCGCTGCCAGACCAAAATTCTCAATAAAGGTGGATTTGCCTACCCCAGGTACACCGGAAATACCCAGACGAAATGCCTTACCAGTCAAGGGCATGATGGCTTCCAACAACTCGTCAGCCGCCCGGCGGTGGGCCGGGTTATGGCTTTCGATCAGCGTGATGGCCTTGGCCAGCGCGCGCCGGTTGCCCTGGCGCAGGGCGTCGATATCAACCATGAACTCGTGCAATGGCCTCGATAACCTGGTCAGCGCAGTCTGGAATCGGTGTCCCGGGACCAAATATTGCGGCGACACCATGATCGTACAGTGCTTGATAATCCTGGCGTGGGATTACACCACCTGCGAACACGACAATGTCGTCTGCGCCTTCGGCCTTCAAAGCCGCGATCAGCTCGGGCACTAGCGTCAGGTGACCGGCAGCCAGCGAGCTGACGCCAACAGCGTGAACGTCGTTCTCGACGGCTTGACGGGCCACTTCTTCTGGTGTCGAAAACATCGGCGATAGATCGACGTCAAAGCCGACATCGGCAAAGGCGGTCGCCACAACTTTGGCACCACGATCATGTCCATCCTGTCCCATTTTCGCGACCAGCACTCGGGGGCGGCGTCCATCTTTTTCACTAAAGGCTTGAATCTTGTCGCCAATGCTCATCCAGGTTTCATCCTTTTCGTAATGGCTCCCGTACACGCCGGATACGCTGCGGTGCTCAGCTTTGTAACGATCAAAGTGTACTTCCATTGCGTCGGATACTTCACCCACCGTGGCACGAGCCCGGATGGCGTCAATCGCCGCCGCCAAGAGATTGCCCGCGGCACCACCGGCGATGTCGGTGATCGTGGCCAAGGCCTTTTGCACCTGTGCTTCATCGCGCTCGGCACGCAGCTTGTTCAACTGGGCAATTTGGGCATCCCGCACCGCCTCATTGTCGATTTGAAGCACATCGACCTCGTCTTCGGTCTCCAGCTTGTATTTGTTCACCCCCACAATGACGTCTTCGCCGCGATCGATTCGGGCTTGTTTGTGCGTCGCGGACTCTTCAATCCGCAGTTTGGGTAAACCGGCATCAATGGCCTTGGCCATGCCGCCTTGGTCTTCGACTTCTTGGATCAATGCGCGAGCACGGTCGGCCAGATCACGGGTCAATGACTCCATCATGTAACTTCCGCCCCAGGGATCGACGACTTGGGTAATACCCGTCTCTTCCTGAAGAATGAGCTGGGTGTTGCGCGCGATACGGGCACTGAATTCGGTCGGCAAAGCGATCGCTTCATCAAAGCTGTTGGTGTGCAGTGACTGAGTGCCACCAAACACCGAGGCCATGGCTTCAACGGTCGTGCGCACGACGTTGTTATACGGATCCTGTTCGGTCAGCGACCAGCCACTGGTTTGGCAGTGGGTCCGCAGCATGAGTGACTTCGGATTTTTGGGTTTGAATTCGCTGACAATCTCTTGCCACAACAAACGAGCGGCGCGCAGCTTGGCGATTTCCATATAGAAATTCATGCCAATGCCAAAGAAGAACGACAAGCGAGGCGCGAAGGCGTCGATGTCTAATCCGGCTGCCAAGGCAGTGCGGATGTACTCCTTGCCGTCAGCCAAGGTGTAGGCGAGCTCCAATGCCGCATCTGCACCGGCTTCTTGGATGTGATAACCCGAG
>JASFWN010000062.1:0-5725 GCA_050049295.1 Pseudomonadales bacterium | reverse complement strand
CAGGATCAGCCCATCGACCTTTCGATCAATTAAGTACTCGATCGACTCGGCCTCATCCCGACGATTACCGTGTCCGCATGCAATAAGCAGATGCTTCTTGCGTTTTCTGAGATTGCCAGCAACTGCAGACAAAACAGGTCCATAAAATGGACCGTCCAGCTGCGATACGACCATCCCCAAAGTGTTGGTCCGCTTCGACGATAATGCCTGCGCTGAGGCATCCGGGACGTCACCCAACGCGTCCATCGCCGCCTGAACCTTGTTGCGAGTAGCCTGACTGACGCTGGCATAGCCATTAGTCACACGCGATACTGTCGCAGGTGATACCCCGGCTTGCTTTGCTACGTCTTTGATACTCGCCATGCTTCTGTACTCAGTCCGCGTGGTGGCAACGGATAAAGTGATCAGTTGCCACTTGCGTGACTTCCGGCATGCTTTGCTTACATAGGTCACTGGCCTTAAGACAGCGCGCGACAAAAGGACACCCGACAGACTCAGGCGTCCAAATTGGAATTTGGCCACTGGGTGACTTCTTGGCACCTTGGCGAGATTTCCTACCCACCTCTGGGACCGACTGAATCAACAACTGGGTGTAAGGATGCTTTGGTGTCTGGGTAACCGAATCGCTGTCGCCCCACTCCACCATATGCCCGACATACATGACTGCAGTGCGTTCAGCAAAATAGCGAGCGGTGGCAATATCATGCGTGATGTACAAAAAGCCCAATCCGCGGGCTTTCATGTCCGCCATCAAGTTCAAGATGCCCAAACGGATTGAAACGTCCAGCATCGAAATCGGCTCGTCTGCCAATATGTATTTCGCACCCGTCGCCAGCGCCCGGGCAATCGCCACCCGCTGACGCTGCCCACCAGACAATTCATGCGGAAATTTTTCAGCGGTCTGTTGGGCCGGCGTTAATCCCACCGTTTCTAACGTCTCAATAACCAAGTCCTGAACTTGTTCGTTGGTCAACTCGGGACGGTGGATTCGGATGGGACGTTCAATGTGACGCGCAATCGTGTGAACCGGATTGAGCGACCCAAAGGGGTCCTGGAAGATCATCTGAAGTTGTTTAGCCAACTGAACCCGAGTCAAGCTCTCGTTGGACTGGCTGATATCCAAACCGTCCAACTCCATGGTTCCATGGTTAGGTGTCACTAGCCGCGTCAGGGCTCGAGCGCAGGTGCTCTTACCGCTTCCGGATTCGCCGACCACGGCCAAGGCTTGCCCTGCGGGAATGGTAAAACTGACATGATTCACGGCGCGCATCATGCGACGTTTGAAAAATGCGTTATCCAGAGCAAAGTCAACGACTAAGTCTTCGACGACCAAGGCGTTATCTGAGGGAGGTGTGTTCTGTTGCATCATGCGCTCTCGGTCTCGTCTAGCAAATGGCACGCAATCAAACGCTCGTCATACGATTTGAGCGACGGCATGGTGCCCTCACACTGGGGCATACGCTTAGCACAACGCTCGTAGAAATAGCAGCCATCAGGCGTTTCCAATAAGTTCAAGGGGTTCCCGGGGATGCCTTCTAAACGCTCCTTGGGCCCGTGAATCGTCGGGAATGACTGCAGCAACCCCTGTGTATAGGGATGCCGTGGATCGTTCATCAGTTGCTCGGCATCGCCTAGCTCAACCAATTTCCCGGCGTACATCACACCAATGCGATCGGCGATTTCCCCCATCAAGCCCAGGTCATGGGAGATGAACAAAATGGCGAAACCAAATTGATCCTTTAGGTCGTAGAGCTGATCCATGATTTCACGCTCAACCACCACGTCCAAAGCCGTCGTCGGCTCGTCCATAATAATAAGTTTGGGGCGCAGGATTAGTGCGATGGCAATGACCACTCGCTGACGCATTCCGCCCGACAACTGATGAGGGTATGAACGCATGCGATCCGCATGCAAACCGACCATTTCTAGGGCTTCTTCAGATCGGCGCCACGCCTCGTCATCCGTTACCGCTTCGTGCGCCAACACCACATCCATGAGCTGATCCCCGATGGTAATGACGGGGTTTAGCGCATTCATCGCACTTTGAAATACCATGCTCGCTTTGGACCAACGGAAGGCATTCAACTCACCCTCGTTCATCCTTAGGACATCTTGCCCTTCAAATAGGATTTCACCCTCCGAAATCAAAGCCGGCGCACTGTGCAAATTACAGATCGCGAATGCCAAGGTGCTTTTACCACAACCCGATTCACCGGCCAGTCCCAAGGTCTCTCCAGGACGGATGTCTAAGCTCACTTTGTTGACCGCGCGAGCCATGCCCGAGTCGGTTACATAATCAACACAGAGAGATTTAACTTGAAGCAATGCAGACATCAGGCAACACCCCGCTCTTGATCTAAGCGAAGCTTCATGCGCTTCCAGGTCTTGATATAACCGCCGGTTTTCAGCTTCGGGTTAGCGATCTGGTCAATCGACATATTCAGAAGCGCCATACCGCCACCGAATAACGCGATCGCAGTTCCCGGAACCACCATGTCCCACCAAGCGCCGACGACGAATGCGGAGTTGGACTGAGCCCAGAACAACATGGTACCCCAGGTCACAATGGTGGTGTCACCTAGACCCAAAAATCCTAATCCGGCCTCAGCCATCAATGCATAGATGCAAGTGCCCAGCGCGCCACCAAATACGATAGAGGTTAAGTTCGGCAGGATCTCGACTAAAATAATGCGGAATTTTGATTCGCCCATCACTTCAGCCGACAAAACAAATTCTTTGTGACGTACGGCCAACGTCTGGCTTCGGATTACGCGTGCGCCCCAAGCCCATGACGATAGGCCGATAATCAATGCAATCATTAATGGCCCTACTTGCCCCACAAAGGCCGCCAAAATAATGAGCAGCGGCAATTGCGGGAACACCAGCACAATGTTTGTCATCGACATTAAGAATTCGTCGACCCGCCCCCCGAAATAGCCTGCACTCACGCCCACGGCAATGGCGATAACGGTAGTGATAATCGCCGCAGTAAAGGCAACCAGTAAAGAAACACGACCGCCATGCAGTACCTGACTGAAAACGTCCTTACCCGAACGTGTTGAACCCATCAGCAGCTCTGCACTCGGTGGCTGATGACCGCGAGCGACACGCTTGTTGGGATCGTTTTCCGCAATCACGGGCGCACCCAAGCTGAGCAAAAGAATCGACGCGACGATCAACGAACCCAAAATGGCTGGCGGATTGCCTTTGTAGAAGCGCTTTAAAAACTTAAGAACTTTAGAATTTTTCATAATCTTTTCCCCCTCACTTTCTCAGCCGAGGGTCGAGCCAGTAATACAAAACGTCTGCGATGAAGTTAAAGAGCAGAACGAACACAACAATCATCAAGAAGCAGGCTTGCATGGTGGGGTAGTCACGTGCGCCCAGAGCCTTAAACAGCGTCAAACCTACCCCGGGATAGTTGAATACCGTTTCAATAAAAATCGCGCCGGCCATCACAAAACCGATCTGCATGGATACCGCTGTGACAACCGGAAGCAGCGCATTGCGTGCTGCGTAATGCGACATAATGCGGCCGCTGGATAAGCCTTTGGCCTTTGCCATGGTGATGTAGTCCTCGCCCAGCACGTTGATCATGGCGTTACGCATGTTAAAGATCCAGGCGCCGATACCGCCCAGGACCATACAAAGGATTGGCAAAGCGGCGTGATGCAAAATGCTTAAGAAATATTCCAGCGTCCAACCGGGGTCCAAGTCCGGATCAGCCCCGTACGACAACGGGAACCACTTCCAACTTAAGGCTAGGACAAAGAACGCAAACAACGCCGTGACGGGTTGCGGCATAGCTCCGACGAAGGCCCAAAATCCGGGCATGAACTTGTCGGTAAACCCACCACGGTGATACGCCGCATAGGTGCCGATCAACAATCCAATCGAGACCGAGATGACCGTTGACATACCGGCCAATCCGACTGTCCAGGGCAACTTGATCGCCAACAGCTCAGACACAGGAAGCGGATACAGCATGATGGTAGGACCCAAATCCCAGGTCACAATGCTCTTCAGGTACAGCAGATACTGCTGCCACAAGGGACCGTCTACGAAGCCCAGCATCTCTTTGTAGGCTTCCAAGGTCTCCAAAGGCATACGTCCCTGAGCCGCAGCGAAAATTGCATCCACAGGGTCCCCCGGCATCAACCGAGGAATCAGGAAGTTAAATGAAATCGCGACAAAAATCGCGACAGCATAAAACGCAAAGCGGCGTAATACGAAACTCATACGAAATCCATTTAGAAAGAAAATTCCGGCTGGGCTTTGGGGTCAACCCAGCCGGACAAAGACGCGATTACTTCGCGTATAGCTGCTCAAACACCAAAAGTTTGGTGCCGCCCTCATAGAACACAGGGCGAACATAGGGGTTTTCTGCCGTCGGCCACCCCGCGATCCGTGTAGCGTTGTACTGGAACCACGTCGGGTTAGAGAACAACGGGATGAACGCAAGATTTTCCGCGGTGAACGTTTTTAGTTCAGCTAGGATCTCGGCACGTCGAACACTGTCAGCCGTTGCCGAATACTCATCGATTAACGCATCGATTGCTGCGCTGCTGATGCCGTGGTTCGTGTGCCACGAACGACCCTGCTGAGCCGTGTAGAAGTAATCACGATACGCTTGAATTGGATCTTCACCGTTAGTGCGTGACCAGTTAATCGACGCCTGATACGTACCTTCCTTCAAGGCGGAGTCGTAAACAGACCAGTCAACCGTACGCGTGTTTGCTCGAACACCAATTTCAGCAAAGTATTCGCTGATCATCTGAACAGTCTGCACCCAATCGGTCCAGCCATTTACCACATGGATATCAAACTCAAGAGGTGACCCGTCAGGATTCTCAACGAAACCGTCACCATCGACGTCCAGATAACCCGCTTCCTCTAGCAATGCCATGGCTCGGTCGGGGTTGTACTCGGCCAAGTAGGCATACTTGGCATTTACCTCTTCATTGAAGTAGGGCTTGAAGTACTCACCAATGCCGGTCACGTTCGTCTCAACGGTGGGGTAGCCATAAGCAGCCAGATCCACGATCAAGGGACGATCCAATGACATCGACAGAGCCTGACGGAAACGCACGTCACTAAAAGGAAGCTCACGCGTGTTCAGATACAGATTAATCAAATCGTTCGGCGGATACCAAAACCCGTGATTCTCTGGATTGGCTTGAACATAGGTCTTTTCAATGTCCGAAATGAAGTTTGAACCCCAATCGATATCACCGTTGATCAAAGCCGCCTGAATTTGTGAGTTATCCGAGTACTGGCGGAACTTGATGCAATCCAAATACGGCAGACCCTGGTCGGCTTTGTAGTAATTTGGATTACGGCAGATTTCAACTTGGTTGTCGCGAACCTGAGTCACCTGTGTGATGGGGCCGGAACCCACCGGATTTTCGTTCTTAAAGGTCGAATAATCCTCAACGCCCGCCCAAACGTGCTCTGGCACAACATGCAAGCGAGGCATGTACCAATCGATGGTCCCGTCAGCCACTGCGAGATTAATTCGAACAGTCAGGTTGTCTAACATCTCGACGGACTCGAACTTTCCGTCGCCCCACTGACCCGTCACGTCAAGCTTGGCATCGTTTTGGCCCAACTGCAGTGAAAACAGCAAGTCTTCCGCATTTAGGGCTTGCCCGTCAGACCAGGTGAGGCCATCTTTCAGCTTAATGGTTACCGATTTCAGGTCGTCACCATAAGCGTAGCTTTCAGC
>JASFWN010000060.1:0-5759 GCA_050049295.1 Pseudomonadales bacterium | reverse complement strand
AGCGCGAGTCACCTCGATTCGCGTAGCGCCGGTGACGACCAGCACGATCGCCGCTAATACCATAGCCCCCAGGATTAGGACCAAACGCTGGCCCAGGACCAAGGCGTTGCGCATTTCGTTACTCAGACCCTGATCGATTCGAACAAATTCAACCCGCGGGTCGCTTTCAAGCGATAATGACAGCGCCTGCATCTGCTCAGATCCCGGCAAGGCATCAATCGCGAGGCGAACCACGTCGGGTAAGGGGTTGGTTTCAAAGGCACCCACCAGATCGCCAAGTCCGGCCAGCTGGGACAGCGCTTGCAGTCCCTGATCACGACCAACAATCTCGACCGCCAATACATCACTGCGATCCACCATTTCGTCCGCCAGCGCAGAGATGTCCTCTTCGCTGACATCTTGGCCTACAAAAATTGAGACACCCGGTGTTGTGGCCTCGACTGGCAACATGACATCCAAAGCCCGCAGTGCCACCCAGGCAACACCCGGTAGCGCCAGCATGAGCGCCATCACCAGCACCCCAACCGTGTGCCGCAAGGGGTCGTTGGCCAGCCGACGAACCGCCTCGCGTGAGGCTTCAACATGGGCGATCGCACCCCCGTGCTTAGATCCCAGCATTACCCGCTCTCCACCAAACGGCCTTGATCCAGGCGCAGCACCCTAAACGGTTGAGCCTCAACCAACGCCTGTTCATGGGTTGCGATCAACACCGTCACGCCGTGGTTACGAAACTGAGTGAACAACTTCATGATCTTTTTGGACAATTCTGGATCCAGGTTGCCGGTCGGCTCGTCCGCCAGCAATAGCGCTGGCTTGTGAACCACGGCCCGGGCAATGCCCACTCGCTGACGCTGACCGCTGGATAATTCACCCGGCAAGGCATCAACCACATGGGACAATTCAACCTGCTCTAACGCCGCCTTGACCCGACCCGGGACCACTTTTCGATCAAACCCCGCCGCTTTTAAGGGTAAAGCGACATTTTCATACACGGTACGATCGAGTAGCAGTTGAGGGTCCTGAAAAACCACCCCCACTTTGCGGCGAAACATAGGAAGCTGACTGGCGCTGAGTCGGCGCAAATCGAAATTGCCGACCATCACTCGACCCTCTGAGGGCGCTTCTAGGCACACCAAATGGCGCAGCAAGGTCGATTTTCCTGCGCCCGAATGACCGACCAAAAACGCCATCTCCCCCGCGTCCAGCGAAAAGCTGACTTCATCGAGGGCGATACGCGTACCGTATCGCTTGGTGACGTTTTCAAAGCTGATCATGCGTCGTCAAACAGCGCTGCAACAAAGGCATCTGCATCAAAGGGCTGTAAATCGGCAATGCCCTCGCCCACGCCAATGTAGCGAATAGGCAGTCCCATCTTGTCGGCAATGGCAAAGGCGACACCGCCCTTGGCTGTGCCATCGAGTTTGGTCAACACCAATCCTGTCACACCCACGGCTTGAGTAAAGAGCTCAGCCTGACTCAAGGCGTTCTGACCGGTGCCCGCATCCAACACCAAAAGCACCTCGTGCGGAGCCTGCTCGTCTTGCTTTTTCAATACACGAACGACTTTGGACAATTCGTCCATCAAATGGTCTTTGTTTTGTAGGCGGCCCGCCGTATCGGCCAACAGGATATCGGTTTGCTTAGCTCGAGCACTGGATAAGGCATCAAAAATGACCGAGGCACTGTCAGCACCGGTGTCCTGGGCCACCACGGGCACCTGAGCGCGTTCACCCCAGGTTTTTAATTGCTCGACCGCTGCGGCGCGGAAGGTATCGCCGGCGGCCAGCATCACGCTTCGCCCGGCGGCCTTGTGCTTGGCTGCAAGCTTGCCCAGGGTCGTGGTTTTACCGGCGCCATTAACGCCGACCATCATGATCACCTGAGTGCCTTCGCCGGGTACCCATTCACCCTGGCAAGGTGCCAAAATAGCGGACAACTGGGCGCGTAATTCGGCATGGATTTGATCGCCTTTCAGGCCTTTTTCTTTGACCGCCTGACGCAGATTCTCAATCACTTTTTGCGTGACCGACATGCCCAGGTCTGAAGTCAGAAGGGTCTCTTCAATTTCTTCTTCGAGCTCTTCAGTGAACTCACCTTCAAACAATTTACCCAAGCCCGCAAACGCCCCGCGGGTTTTCGTCAATCCACCGCTCAGTCGGGCCCGCCAATTGACGTCCTCGGTCGGCTCAAGCTCGACCTTAGCTTCAGGTTCTGGCGCAACCGGCGCTTCGGATAAAGCTTTTGAGGACGTGCTCTTGGACTCGGCCTTGGGTGCCTGCACTGGAGGCCGCTGCTCTGCCTTGGCTTTCCGCGCAATCCAAACCACCAAGCCAACGCCTGCCAAGATGCCAATCACATAAGGCAAAAACGTCGAGTATTCCGTCCAAAAATCCAAAATTTCAGGCCCCTAAATTCAGTTTGGCGACATGGTACCATCGCCAGACCAAAAAGCCCGTTCCAGTTGCCTTGGCTTTCAGTGGAAATCAGGAGTCCGTTCTTGGCAGACCAACTCACCATTCGGATCGCAGGCGGCCAGTTGCGCGGGCGGAAGTTATCATTGCCCAATCGCGATGGCCTCCGACCCACGCCATCTCGCGCTCGAGAAACCCTGTTTAATTGGCTACAAGGATGGGTCGAGGGTCGCCGAGTTTTGGATCTGTTCGCGGGCGCCGGCACACTTTCATTTGAGGCGGCCAGTCGCGGCGCATCCGAAGTGATTGCGATCGAACGGGACAAATCCACTGCCAAAGCGTTAGACAACACCGCAAAAACCTGGGGGGTCACGGAGGTTCAAGTGATCACGGGCTGTGCCCTATCTACGCCCCTATCCGGCGAATTTGATTTGGTTTTTGTCGACCCGCCTTTCGGTCAATCTTTGTTGGCCCCCGCGCTTGAAGCGATAAGGCCGCATTTGGCCGATGACGCCATGGTCGCGGTCGAACATGAAGCCGGCGCCTCCCTTCCCGAGGGCTGGAACGTGCTGAAATCCACCAAAGTCGGCGCGGATCATTTGCTGCTGATCGAGGCCAAATGAGCGCATTTAAACAAGCCTGGTGGTTAGCTAACCCCCACTTGCAATCCATTGTTCCCACCCGGATTCGACGCGTACCCATCGAAGGGCGCTGGTTTGATTTAAAAACTCGCGACGGGGATGTGCTGCAGGTCAAATCCGTTGAGGTAGCCAAGCCCCTGGTGCTGTTACTGCATGGCCTGGGCGGCTGTGCCGAGTCGCTGTATGTTCGCGGCATGCAACGTGCGCTGAATCGTCACGGCTTCTCGACTTGGGCCTGGAATGCTCGCGGATCCGTCGCACCGAATAACCGTGCGGACACCTACCACGGTGGCCGCCACACCGACGTGCAAGACCTGATTGACGCGACCGGAGACCGCCCCGTATTCGCACTGGGGTTTTCACTGGGCGGATCCATGCTGGTCAATGCCTTGGGCCGAGACGCCCGGGGCTTAAAGGCCGCCATGGCGGTGAGCTGTCCGTTCGGTTTTATCAACAACGTCAAACATCTGGACGGACCCGCCGGACGCATTTACCGCCGCTATTTGCTGAGACGTCTGCGGCGTATGGCGGCGCGTAAGCGCGAGCATGGAATCGATATCGGCGCAGATTGGGCCGAGCGCTACCCGGCAGACTCCGTGCTTACCCAGCTCACGACTTTTCAAGCCTTTGATGATGCCTTAACCGGGCCGCTCAACGGATTTGTCGATGCGATGGATTTGTATCAAAGCGTCGACCCAGCGCAGGTCGTTGAAGGAATACAAACACCGACGCTATTGCTCCAAGCCGACGATGATCCGTTATTTGCGCCCGGTTCTCGGCCGCCCGCTGCACTTCCAGAAGCTTGCCAATTCGAATTGACCCAGGGCGGTGGCCATGTAGGCTTTGTGACAGGTGCTTGGCCCGGCTGCGCAAGGTATTATGCTGAGCAACGCGCCATTGAATTTTTCAGTCCCTTTGTTGGAGACCGCCCATGAGTGTTGTGGCTCTATATCCCGGCACCTTTGATCCGATCACACTCGGCCATGTTCACCTAGTCGAGCGAGCCTCTTTGCTGTTCGACAAAATCGTCCTTTCTGTGGCGGAAAGTCCGAACAAAAAACCCCTGTTTGATTTGGAAAAACGCGTCGAATTGGCCAGAAAGGCTACCGCCCACTTGGATAATGTTGAAGTGACCGGATTTAGTGGGTTGTTGGCGCCTTTTGCTCGAAAGCATGGTGCAAAAGTGCTGTTACGGGGACTGCGCGCCGTCGCTGACTTTGAGTACGAACTGCAACTGGCCAACATGAACCGCGCGCTAGAACCTGAATTGGATTCAATATTCATGACGCCGGTTGAACGCTTCAGCTACGTCTCCTCCACCCTCGTGCGCGAAGTGGCTAGACTAGGGGGCGACATCGACCAATTCGTGCCACCTGACGTAGCACATGCATTTAAAGAGGCATACCAAAACTAATGGCCCTGTATATCACCGACGACTGCATCAACTGTGACGTTTGTGAGCCCGAATGCCCAAACAATGCCATCAGTGCTGGGGACGAGATCTTTGTCATCGATCCGAACCTATGCACGGAATGCGTGGGTCATTTCGATGAGCCTCAGTGTCAGCAGGTGTGCCCAGTCGACTGCATACCCAAAGATCCCAACCACGTCGAAAGTCACGACGAGTTGTTAGCGAAGTACGAGCGGATTACCTAACGCTGGCAACTCGGGCACCAAACGCTGGTGCGCTGTCCGATCACTGCGGTCTTCAAATCCGTCTTACACTGGACGCATTGCTCGCCCGCGCGACCGTAGACCTGCAAGGTTTGGGCGAAATACCCAGGCTGACCCTCAGAGTTAGTGAAGTCGCGCAGCGTGGAACCGCCTTGCTCAATCGCCCTCGCCAGCACGGCTTTAATCTCTGAGGCTAACGCTTGATAGCGCTTCAGACTGATTCGACCCGCGGCTCGATTTGGCGCAATGCCTGCCGTGAACAATGCCTCTGTCGCATAGATATTGCCTACACCCACGACAACTGCGTTGTCCATGATGAAAGCCTTGACCGGACCTTTCCGCCCACGGCTCAGTTCAAATAGTCGCTGCGCGGTGAAGTCGTCCGTCAAAGGTTCAGGACCCAAACCGCGGATTCGAGGGTGCTCACTTAATTTTGCAGTTGCCGTGCATTCAAAGCTGCCGAAGCGGCGAGGATCGTGATAACGCGCTTGGCGACCACTGGCCAATGTCAGCAACAGATGGTCGTGCTTTTTCAACGCCTCATTGGGATCGCAGATTCTCCACGAGCCGCTCATACCCAGATGTGAAATCAAGGTTTGATCGTTGTCTAAATGGATCAGCATCAATTTTGATCGCCGAGTCACGGATCTCACGGTCACGCCCACCAACGAATCAACCAATTCCCCATCAACCGGCCAGCGCAGGCGGGCTTCCCGCAGCTCAAAGGATTCGATTCGCTGTCTGACTAGATGGGGCGACATACCCCGGGCGGTGGTTTCGACTTCAGGTAATTCCGGCATGTTTCTTCTGGGTATAAAAAAGCCCCCAGAGTGTGGGGGCTTTTTCGAGGGGCATCAAGTTACTTCCAGATGTTCCATTTGCGTTCGATATAAAGCGAAGCCGTGTTCGAATTCTTTTTGCTATCCATGATGTTCGGGTCAGCATGCGAATTTTGAAGCTTACCGCCGACGCTCCAACCCTCTAACTCAGGCTTGAAACGCTTTAAGTTTGTTTTGTACTCGACTGAACTAGT
>JASFWN010000059.1:0-5804 GCA_050049295.1 Pseudomonadales bacterium | reverse complement strand
GACCGCTGTCGGAATCAAAGTGCCGGATTTAGCCGATTCGAAGGCAATGTCTAAGGCCGCCAATGCGAGCGCTCGCTCGGAGGTAATAGACGGCTGCGCTTTACGCAGTTTTTGTACGCGACTTTCCACCTCATGCGCCGCCGCCGCGAGACCCGGTGCGTCCTCAGGCTGGCAACTCAGTTGATGGTCCTTGCCGGCCATCCGAATGGTCAGCGTTTCACGAGTATCACTCATGCGTTGGCCTCCAGGGCTTTGATCCGCTCACCGATTTGATTGAGCCGGTCGCGCGCTTGCTCTTGCTTTGAGGCCATTTTCGCCACCTTGGCACGAAGTGCCTGGACCTCGAGCATCAGCTCTCGATTTTTACTGCCCAGCGAGTCGCACAGGGTCAACAATGCATCCACTCGATTTTCTAGGCCGTCTATTGTGTCACGCTCCACGCGTCTCTCCTGCAAAGGGGCTGGCTCTGGTAGTCTATGAAGATTGACGCACAGGGGCAAACCATTGAATCAAACCGAACAACACTGGCATGACGCACTGACTCGGACACTGAAAAACCTCGACAGCGATCTGTCGGCTTCTGAGTGCCATGGCGCTATCTGTGGCCTGATGGCAGCCGGTCATCTCGACAGTGCCGCGCGCACCGCAGCGGTGCTTAGTGAATTGGTCGGCGGCAACATCGCAGATCAGGCCCCCTTACTCGGTGAGATTCATCAGGCATGCCTGCAACAATTCGAAAGCGAAGCCTTTGAATTGTCTTTGCTAATCGATGATGAATCCGAGGCTCAACGTTTAACGGATCTGGCGCAATGGACCCAAGGTTTCTTGTTGGGCGTTGGATGGGGCGGTGGCCTAACTCAGCACTCCGCCGAAACTCATCAAGCGCTGGATGATCTGGTTCAGATCAGTCGGGTATCACTCGAAGACGACATTGATCCCAAAGATCTCGAAGACGTTCACGAATACGTTCGCATGTCAGCGCACTTGGTGTTTGTCGAAACACACACCGCTAAAGCTACCTTGGGAGCCTAGCCTTAGGCTCCTAAGAATTGCTTAAACGCAGGGTTTTCGGTTTCATCCCAGTACTGATAACCCACCGCATCCAAGTAGGTTTCTAACTCGGCCCGATCCGATTCACTGGCCTGGACACTGCACAAAATACGCCCATAGGCCGCGCCATGGTTGCGATAGTGAAAGGCGCTGATATTCCAACGCTCGCCCAGACGATCCAAGAATTTCATCAGCGCGCCGGGACGCTCAGGAAACTGGAATCGGTAGCAGCGCTCACTGCCGGCGCTAGGGGCATGTCCTCCCACCATGTGGCGGATATGAACCTTGGCCAATTCATTATCGGTCAAATCGGTGACCTTGAATCCGCCTTCCTCGAGCGACGCCGTGAGATCCGAGCGATCCGAACTGGCCGGATCCAGGGTCAGTCCCACAAATATCTGAGCCGCGTTTTGATCGTTGTAGCGATAGTTGAACTCGGTAATATTGCGCTGGCCAATTTTTGAACAGAACCGCCGGAAACTACCGGGCTTCTCGGGAATCTGGACCGACAAGATCGCCTCCCGGCGCTCACCGATTTCGGCCCGTTCACTGACGTGACGCAAGCGGTCGAAATTCACGTTGGCACCAGAAACAATACTGACCAAGCGGTGGTTTTCTATGCCATGTCGCTCTATGTACTTCTTCATGCCCGCAACAGACAAGGCGCCTGCCGGCTCAGAAATACAACGCAAATCGTCGTAGACGTCTTTGATCGCCGCACACATTTCATCGGTCGTGCAGGTGATGACCTCGTCGATGGTGTGACGCAGAATCTCGAAGGTGTTTTCGCCAATGGTGGCCACCGCCACGCCATCGGCGAAAATTCCAACCTCGCTGAGCGTTACTCGCTCGCCGGCATCCATCGCCGCTTTCAAACAAGCGCTATCTTCGGCTTCGACGGCAATGACTTTCGTGTCGGGACGCAAGTATTTGACGTAAGCACTGACGCCTGCGGCAATACCGCCACCGCCCACGGGCACAAAAATCGCATCAATCGGGGCGGCCACCTGGCGTAGGATCTCCATCCCGATGGTGCCCTGCCCTGCAATGGTATAGGGGTCGTCAAAGGGGTGTATGAACGTCAGATTTTGCTCGCCAGCCAGGGCCTGAGCATGGCGAGCCGCCTCATCAAAGGTGTCACCGAACTGGACCACTTCGCCGCCCAGCGAGCGTACGGAATTGACCTTAATCGCAGGCGTCGTGGTGGGCATGACAATCACACTTCGAATACCCAGCGCGGTCGCGCCCTTCGCAACGCCTTGGGCATGGTTACCCGCACTGGCCGCAATCACGCCGGCATTGCGCTGGGCCTCGGTCAGGTGAACCAATTTATTGTAGGCACCACGATTCTTAAACGAATAGACCGGCTGAAGGTCTTCGCGCTTGTATAGAATTTCGTTATTCAAGCGTTTGGATAAAAATCTTGAGGAATCTACGGGTGTTTCGACTGCAACGTCGTATACTCGCGCCTCCAGAATTCGCTTGATGGTCTCGCTGTGCATGTTCGCTCCGTCGTTGTGCCCGCGCATCATAGCCTAAAATTGCTCAAACTCGGACAGGGATTGAAATGAACGCAGACGAAATGAAGAAAGCGGTCGCGATGCGCGCCATGGAATTGGTAAAACCCATGCTGGCAGAAGACGTGGTCGTGGGAATCGGAACCGGTTCAACCGCCAACCACTTCATCGATGCATTGGGCGAGTACGCCATGGATTTTAAAGGCGCGGTCGCAAGCTCCGAAGCCAGTGCTGAACGCCTCAAAGCTCAGGGCATCGAAGTATTCGAGCTTAACGAAACGGGCACCTTGCCAGTCTACGTCGACGGCGCCGATGAGTTTGACCCTCGACTGAACCTGATCAAAGGCGGTGGCGCGGCCCTAACCCGAGAAAAAATCGTCGCCCAGGGCTGTCAAAAATTTATTTGCATCGTCGACGCCAGCAAAGAAGTCGGCGTACTCGGCGAATTTCCTCTTCCGATTGAAGTCATTCCAATGGCGCGTTCATTGGTGGCTCGAGCCTGCGTGGAGCTGGGCGGCGATCCGGTCTATCGCGAGGGCGTGGTCACTGACAACGGCAATCAGATCCTGGATGTTCATGGCTTAAGCATTGTCGACCCCAAGGGACTTGAACAGGCTTTGAACAATATCCCCGGTGTAGTTTGCAATGGGATCTTTGCGCTACGGCCGGCTGACGTTGTGTTGATGTCGACCCCAGAAGGGGTGGTCGAACGCACGGCTTAAGTGCAAGCGACAACCGGTGTCGCAAAAATGCTATACTGCGCGCGTTCTTTTTCGCTTGTTCGCTAGTTTTTTAGCTAGCTCTTTGTATTTAAAGGATTTAAATGAACGCGCCTGTATCTTTTGCTAAGGATCGCGTCCGTATTCTGTTGCTGGAAGGTATTCATCCCAGCGCAGTGGACACCTTCCGTGCAGCCGGTTACAACAACGTTGAGCTGTTGCCCACCGCCCTGAATGAAGACGACTTGATTGAAAAAATTAAAGGCGTCCATTTCTTGGGTATCCGCTCACGCACTCAGCTCACTCGAAAAGTATTCGAAGCCGCCGATCGTCTGCTGGCTGCTGGTTGCTTTTGCATCGGCACCAACCAAGTGGATTTGCAGGCCGCCAAAGAAAACGCGGTGGCCGTATTTAACGCACCGTATTCGAACACGCGCTCGGTCGCCGAGCTGGTATTGGCCGAGGCCATTTTGTTGTTGCGAGGCATTCCCGAGAAAAACGCCGTAGCACATCGCGGCGGCTGGCTGAAAAGCGCAAAGAATAGCTTTGAGGTACGCGGCAAAACCCTGGGCATCGTGGGCTACGGATCGATCGGCAGTCAGTTGTCGGTCTTGGCCGAATCCTTGGGCATGCGGGTTATTTTCCATGATGCAGTCAGCAAACTTCCGCTAGGTAACGCCAGTCAAGTTCCTTCGCTGGACGCCTTATTAGAAAAAGCCGACGTCGTCAGCTTGCACGTGCCGGAATTGGACAGCACCAAAGACATGATCGGTGAGCGCGAACTGAGCTTGATGAAACCCGAATCCGTTCTGATCAATGCCAGCCGCGGTACCGTGGTCGATATCGACGCACTGGCCACCGCACTGGAAGAAAAACGTATTTTAGGCTGTGCGGTTGACGTATTCCCTGTCGAACCCAAAGGCAACGATGACGAATTTGAATCGCCACTACGGGCATTTGATAACGCATTACTGACACCGCACATCGGCGGTTCGACCATGGAAGCCCAGGTCAACATCGGCGTTGAAGTGGCAGAAAAGCTGGTCCGTTATTCAGACAATGGCTCAACCCTGACCAGCGTTAACTTCCCCGAAGTGGCCCTACCGCCGCATCCTAAGCATCACCGCTTGTTGCATGTGCATGAAAACGTGCCCGGCGTTATGAGTGCGATTAACTCGGTATTCGCAGAGGCTGGCATCAACATTGGCGCACAGTTCCTGCAGACCGATGAAGCCATCGGTTATGTGGTCATTGATGTCAGTGCCGACTCTTCTGAAGAAGCGATGGACGCACTACAGGGCGTCGCTCACACCATTAAGGTGCGCCGTTTGTTCTGATAAAACTCGCCAGTGCGTCATCGACGCGCTGGCGATATTCTGGCGTTTCGTTGGCTAAGTGATGACGGGCGCCTTCGATACGAACCACACGAACACCGGGGAATTTCTCGGCGATTTGAGCGATATTCCAAGGCGCATCCACCGTCTTTTCTTCCGTTCCCTGAAATACCCACAGTTTCTCGCCACTGACCGGCTGCATCGCCTGAATGGAATTCTTAAACGCCACCATCGCGTTCAACCAAGCCACCGGGATCACCTTGGACTGCAAACTGTCCTGATGTTGCAAAAAGGCATTGAACTTCTCGTTATGCGTGCCTTCGCCACGGCCCCGCTTCACCCTGTCCAGTAGGCGTTTTAAAAACCAATGCACCGGTGCCAGGTAGCGCCAATTACGCGGCCTGACTAAGGGATTCAAAAGGATAAATCGATCGAAATCCGAATCCCCATGCTGACGAATCCAATCTAACCAAGCGCTTCCACCGGTCGACTGGCCCAGCGCTAATTTCGGCAACCCACTGTCGGGAAACTGCGTTTGTACCGCTTTGAGAGCGGAAAAATATTCGGTGAAACTTTTCACCTCAGCGCGCGGGCCTGATGAAAGGCCTTGACCGGGCAGATCAAAGGTAGTGACGCGATAGCCGAGCTTCAGAAGCGTCTTGATTAAATCCGAGAACAAACCAACGTGATCCAGATAACCGGTTACCAGCAAGCATTCCGCACGGGGTGTTTCGGGAGAAAATTGGTGCACCACCAATTGGTTTTCGCCGGCATCCAGCGTCCCAATTTGGTGATCCAGATCATCTAATTGATAGTAGGCCAGAAAATTGGCCAACAGCGACGGCGGCGCCGCTGGAAAGGGGCTTAACAAGCCCCGGAGCGAGTCCGGATTCCATTGCGGAACCCGTTTGACGCCAGCGTTCACCGAAGCTGAGGATCCAATTCACCGCGCGCGTAGCGCTCGGTCATCGTTTCCAGGCTATCGACCTTGATCTTGCTGGCTTGGCCCGCACAACCGAACGCCTCGTAGCGATCTACAACGATCTGGCTCATGGCCTGCATGGTGGCTTTCAGGAACTTACGCGGATCAAACTCGGCCGGATTTTCAGCCAAGAAGCGACGCACGGCACCGGTTGAAGCCAAACGCAGATCGGTATCGATATTGACCTTCCGAACACCGTGTT
>JASFWN010000058.1:0-5908 GCA_050049295.1 Pseudomonadales bacterium | reverse complement strand
GGCTTGCCGATTTGGCTTGCTTTGTACCGCCCTTTGCGTGCCAGCACAAACCCTATCTTATTTGGAATCTTTCTGCTTACAGGCAACCCCAGATTTTCGATGGCGTCCCGCTAGGGTATCCTATGGCTCATGACATTTGCCGCCTTATTCATTTCCTCCTCTCGAGTTACCGCCTGAATGGCTGGTCGTAAGCTGACTCGCCAACAAGCCTTTCGCATCAAAAAGGTCCAGGAAGAGCGTCTGGCCCGAGCCCAAAAGAAAGCCGAAAAACTGGAAGCCGGTGTCGAGGGCGAGGCACAGCCCGGCGTTGTGATTACACGTCATGGTGCCAGCGCCGAAGTCGCCGCGATGCAGGGCGAGCAACTCGGTGAACCCATCCGTTGCCATCTTCGCGCCAATTTGGGGGAGGTCGTCTGTGGTGACCGAGTGAGCTTCCAAACTCAAGGAGAGGAAGGGCTCATTACCGCGGTGCAACCGCGCACCCGACGACTGGCTCGGCCCTCGCCCTTTGGTGGCGACAAGGTCATGGCGGCGAACATTGATCAATTGATGATCGTCGGCGCCCTCATGCCACTCCCTGGCCCGGACACCATTGACCGCTTTTTGATTGCCGCGCATTTGACCGATATTGAGGCCGTGGTCGTACTCAACAAAATCGACCTTGCAGGCCGGTCCCCAGAGCTCGATGAATTACGGGCAGAATTATCCGAGTTGTATCGTTCACTCGGCCACACGGTGATCGAGACGTCGATCAAACGGGATGAGGATTTGGCGGTTTTGCGAGATCGGTTAGCCGGCCGGACCAGCGCACTGGTCGGTCAGTCCGGCGTCGGTAAATCATCGCTGGTCCAAGCCTTACTCCCCGAGCAGCATCTTCGGGTCGGCGAGCTGGACGAACGAGGGCAGGGCAAACACACCACCAGTCAAGGCCGTCTGTACACCTTGCCCAGTGGCGGCTGGTTAATTGACAGCCCGGGCATCCGAGCCTTCGGTCTATCGGACCTGCACAAAGATCAAATCTTGGTTGGGTTCCCAGACGTGGCGGAGGCCGCCGAAGGCTGTAAATTCCGCGATTGCGCGCACGAGTCGGAACCGGGTTGCGGGGTCAACGCCGCATTGGACTCTGGCGAGCTATCCGATCTACGCTACGCGAACTATTTATCACTGGCCGCCGAAGCCGTGGCCCCCAAACACCCCCGCAAAGGTCGAGAACGTTGATGGAACAACTCTTCATAATCCTGCAGCATATCCTGCCCAAAACCCTGCTTAGCCGATTGGTCGGCTATGCGGCTCGTTGCAAAATCGGCCCGATCAAAGACTTCCTAATCCGTTCGTTTATCAAGGCCTTTAAGGTCGAGATGAGCGATTATGAGCGTCAAGAGCCTCAAGAATTCGAAAACTTTAACGACTTTTTCACCCGCAGCTTAAAGCCCGGAGCGCGGCCGCTACCAGAAGACACTCAGGTGCTGTTCTCCCCGGTGGATGGGACTATTAGCCAAATTGGAGAAACCCTGGGCGGACGCTTGATTCAAGCCAAGGGTCGCGATTATCGCTTGGCCGATTTACTGGCAGATGACGAGCTGGCCGAACGCTTAGAAGGCGGCGCATTCGCCACCCTGTATTTGGCACCCAAGGACTACCACCGCATCCACATGCCGTTTGACGGCACCCTCAAACGCATGATCCATGTGCCCGGTGAGTTGTTCAGTGTGAATGACGCCACCGCTCGAGGTGTTCAGAGCGTCTTTGCTCGTAATGAACGGGTCGTCTGCGTCTTTGATACGGAATTCGGCGAAGTTGCCATGGTGTTGGTGGGGGCGATGATTGTCGCCAGCATCCGCACCGTTTGGCACGGAGACGTCACGCCGGTGACTGGCATACAGCAGTGGGACTATACGCAAACCCAAAACATCGCACTCAAGCGCGGCGAGGAAATGGGGTCCTTTGCCTTGGGCAGTACCGTGATTCTATGCACTGAGCCAGAGAAATTGGTGTGGAACGACGGCGCCGACCACGGCGACAGCATTTGTTTGGGCCAAGCCCTAGGCCGCTGGCAATAAAAAAGGCGACCCAAGGGTCGCCTTTTTCGTTCTGAATCGGTAACGATTACTCGTCGCCGGCTTCCACGTTGATCACAACGTTTTGGCTAACTTCAGGGTGCAACTGCAAACGAACTTCGTGTTCGCCCACGTTGCGCAGGGGGCCTTCAGACAGAATGACTTCTGACTTTTCGATGGCCTGGCCTGCAGCGTTCATCGCTTCAGCGATGTCGCGGCTACCGATAGAGCCGAACAGCTTGCCTTCGTCACCGGCTTTCGCAGTGATGGTCAGGCTAAAGCCTTCCAAAGCCTGAGCACGGCCATTGGCCTGATCCAGAGCTTCTTGAGCTTTCTTTTCCAGTTCAGCACGGCGAGCTTCAAACTCAGCCAGGTTGTCGGCAGTTGCAGGAACTGCTTTGGCCTGAGGGAACAAGAAGTTACGCGCGTAACCGGCCTTAACGGTGACCTTGTCACCCAATGCGCCGAGCTTGCCGACGTTATCTAACAGAATGACTTCCATTTAGGATTCCTCGTTACTGCCACTAGCAGGGAGTTTGCGGAAGTTCATAAAACTGTCCGCGACCGCCACAACCAATAGCAAGGGTACTACAAAGCTTAAGAACACCATGCCCACGACATAAGGCGCTACGTGTGCTGGCGTTGGGGCCTGAGCCCGAACCAGCAAGCCATGAATCATCGACAACCCAGCGATGATTAACGGCAGCAAGAAAATCGGCACAAAACGCCCCGCCTCGGCGCCCAATGCGCCCCCGGCTACCACAATGGCCACCAGTGCCATCGCAAAGATCGGGTTCAAACGGATTGCCAAGATTTCTTGGGCAAATCCGCCGGGATGCCAAATACGGGATTGATACCAGCGCGCCACTAACAGCGCTAACAATGTCCAACCTAGGGTGGCCATCGAAAGACTGCCCACGATCAAGTGGGTCAGCGCAGCATCGAGCTGCGCCGGTGGCATTTGAGCAACCAACTCAGCCGCAAAGCCGGTGACCGCTTCGCGGGTGATCTCTACCAACTGATCCAGATAGGGTGAAAAAGCTGCCTGAATCGCAAAGGTGGCCAACGCCCCCAACACGACCAACACCTGCAACACCCGAGACCAATCGGCATTTGCCCGTAACACCTGGACCAATACCAATAGTGCAATGCCACCAATCAAACTGGTTGCATCGCCTTGCCACGCCAAAATGATGCCTGGCGCAATAATGCCTGCTAGCGCCCACTGGGCCTGCAACACCCCGCGCCGAAGCGACCAGGTGGCGGCAATCCCAGCGCCAAGAAACGACATCACTGGCAAAAAGCCAAGCGCAAAGCCCAGCAATGCTGCGCGTTGTTCGCTGTGTCGTACTTGAGCTAGCAACATAGAGTTCTTAACTCGCTATCAATGGTTGTGAGCGTCTGAGTAAGGCAGCAGAGCCAAGAAACGCGCGCGCTTAACCGCACGAGCCAATTGACGCTGATACTTCGCACGAGTGCCGGTAATACGGCTAGGTACGATTTTGCCAGTCTCGGTGATGTAGGCCTTCAGAGTTTCGATGTCTTTGTAATCGATCTCTTTGATGCCTTCTTCCGTGAACTTGCAGAACTTACGGCGACGGAAAAAACGTGACATATCTAGTCTCCTTATTCGCTGTCGGTAGCTTCTTCAGCAGCGGCTTCTTGAGCCGGCGCTTCAGTGGTTTCTTCTGCAGCCACAGGACGAGATTCACGACGTTCAGCACGGCTTTCAGCGGCTTTGATCGGGCTCTGTTCAGTAACGGCTTCTTTGGTCTTCAGAATCATGTGACGCAAGATGGCGTCGTTGAAACGGAAGGTTGTGGCCAGCTCGTCCATCACTTCGTTAGACGCTTCAACGTTCAACAGGATGTAGTGAGCTTTGTGGATATCGTCGATCGCGTAAGCCATCTGACGACGACCCCAATCTTCTTGACGATGAATTTTGCCACCGGCTTCGGTGACAGAGTTTGTGTAACGCTCAACCATGGCCGGAACTTGTTCCGACTGATCAGGATGAAACATCAACACGATTTCATAGTGTCGCATTTCGCGTCTCCCTATGGGTTTAAGTCTGGCATCACAATGTGCTCAGACAAGGAGTGGTTTATCCCCCTGACTTCTCAGGGGCGCGCGAGTATACAGTGTTTGAGGGGGCTAGAACAAGCTCACCTGGGACAGCTCATCCGCCTCAGCAGCCAGCATCCAAATGCGGTCGAGCCCCAATGCAATACCCGAGCACTCCGGCATATCGGCCAGGCTGGCCAATAGGGCTTCATCAATCGGAACCTGAGGCGAGCCTTCCAAAGCACGCTGGGCCAGATCGGCTTCAAATCGAGCACGCTGCTCATCAGGATCGGTCAACTCCCAATAACCATTGCCCAGCTCGACGCCGCGATAAAAAAGCTCAAACCGGTCTGCACAGGCCTGACCCTGGTGCTTCAGATGACGGGCAAGAGCCGCCTGCTCTGCCGGATAATGGGTCAAAAAACAGGGCGCCTGATGACCTAGCTGTGGCTCAACACAACACGCACACAACCATTGCAGGGCACCGGTTCGCGAAATCTCGCCGGTGTAATTTAGCTGCTGACGCAGCGTCTCGAACACCGCAGCGTCGGTGGCTTCAAAAGGGCACCAACCCAGCTCGCGAATAAACGCATCTCGATAGCTAATTTGTGTGGCACCAGGGCAATTGAGCAACGTCTGCATCAACTGGCTGACTTCATCGCGCAATTGCGCGCCTGTGAATCCCACCCGATAGTACTCGAGCAGAGTAAATTCCGTGCGATGTCGGGGACCCACTTCGTCGATTCGCCAAGCGGGCGTGATAGTGAAAATGTCGCCACTGCCTTGAGCGAGCAAGCGCTTCATGGCGTACTCCGGCGAACTTTGCAGATAGCCCAAATGCACGCCATCGGGCCCGGTAGCCCGAGGCACGTCAATGTAAGGATCAGTCACCGGTGCCGGCATCACCGACGGCACCGTCACCTCGGTCACATTTCGCGCATCAAAAAAGGCCCGTATTTGGGCCTTCGTGCGCGCCTGCAGCGCAATGCGCTCAGATAAATCCATCAAGCGCGGCTGATGTATTTACCTGTGCGGGTATCAATCTTCAGGGTTTCGCCTTCTTCGATGAACAAAGGCACCTGAACGACTGCGCCCGACGCCATCGTCGCAGGCTTCGAACCGCCCTGCGCCGTATCGCCTTTCAGGCCTGGGTCAGTCTGAGCGACCAGCAGGTCAATGTGGTTGGGGGGTGTGATCGCAATGGGCGCACCGTTAAACAGGGTCACCACGTAGCTTTCCTGCTCTTTGAGCCACTTAACAGTGTCGCCAACCGCCTTGGCATCCGCCGCATGCTGCTCGAAACTGCCGTCGGTGGCCATGAAGTGCCAAAACTCGCCATCGTTGTACAGATACTCCATATCGGTATCCATTACGTCAGCGCCTTCCAGGCTTTCGCCTGACTTAAAGGTACGCTCCCAAACCCGACCGGTCATCAGGTTCTTCAATTTGACGCGGTTGAACGCCTGCCCCTTACCGGGTTTAACAAACTCGTTTTCAACGATGGAGCAAGGATCGCCCTCAAGCAGTACTTTGAGTCCTTGTTTGAATTCGTTAGTCGAATAATTAGCCATTTCGCAATCCTGCTGTGATTTTGGCGCACATTCTATCGCTTCCTGTGGCCTTGCGCACATATTGCAGAACTTTTACCTGCGACACTCTTTGCCTGTGATGCAGTTACAAACGGTGGGGCATGAGTGATCAACCCGTCCATCTGGTGGCCATATCGGAAATTGAATCCGAGGCCCGAGTGTGGATGGGATTGTTGCGCGACAAAGAGCTGTCGCTGC
>JASFWN010000057.1:0-5957 GCA_050049295.1 Pseudomonadales bacterium | reverse complement strand
CGGTTCTGCGTAATGACTATGAGCGTCTGCCACAGCACTACACAGGATACGGCGATTACTCTGACAACAGCATCCAGCCCCGCACCTTTGATTTGGATAAGGCGGACCAGTACTTCACCGAAGCTGGCTTCGTCGACCGTGACGGCGAAGGCTACCGAGTCAACGATCAAGGCCAACGTCTGTCCTTTACCGTGACCTACGGCACCTCAATCCACAACGATCGTTTGGTCGTCTTAAAGGAAGAAGCCCGCAAAGCCGGTGTTGAGTTGGTATTGGAGCTACTGGACCCCCAAGCAAGCTATAAGAAGGCTCAGGAAAAGCGCCATCAAATTGCCTGGTCTGGCTGGTCGACCGGCTGGCGCCCCGCGTATCGGCAGCACTACCACAGCGATAACGCTGAAAAGCCCGGAACCAATAACATCACGAACACCGCAGATCCTGAATTGGATCGCATGATCGAAGCTTATCGGGCCAGCGAAGATGAGGCCGAAAAAATTGGCCTATCCAAGGAAATTCAGCGCATGCTTCACGATCGTGGCGCATTGATTCCCAGTTATCAGGTGCCTTACACACGTTTAGGCTACTGGCGCTGGATGCAACTACCCGAAGACAACTACGTGACCAAAACCGGTGGCGGGCTATTCGATCTGTTTGACCCGGTGGCTGGCGGACTGTTCTGGATCGATCGCGATCTGAAGAAAGCGACCGAAGAGGCCATGGATGACGAGCAGCCTTTTGATCCTGTCTTGATCGAAAACACCCGGTGGAGAGCTCAGGTTGACTAAGCCTCTGCTTGAAGTACGCGACCTGGCCGTGAGCTTTGAAACGGAGCGCGGTCGGGCAAGGGTGCTTGACGGCGTAACTTTTCAGCTCAATGCGGGCGAAACACTGGGCTTGGTAGGCGAGTCAGGCTGTGGCAAAAGCGTCACGAGCCTGGCGATTACTCGACTGCTGCCCAAGCCTAGCGGCCAGATCGATCAAGGTCAGGTGTTACTGGATGGCGTGGATCTGTTTTCACTCAGCCCAGCCGAACTGCGTAAAATACGCGGACCCCGCATCGGCATGGTGTTCCAGGACGCGATGACCGCGTTAAACCCGGTAAAGCGCCTGCATCAGCAAATGGCCGAGTCGATTTCGCTGCACGCTCCAGAACTCAGCCCCAAGGCCGTCCAAGACCGTTCGCTTGAACTGCTCAACGACGTCGGAATTCCATCGCCTGAACTGCGATTAAACGACTACCCGCATCAATTGTCTGGCGGCATGCGCCAACGGGTGATGATCGCCATGGCCTTATCGGCCGAACCTGACTTATTGATTGCCGATGAACCGACTACGGCACTGGACGTGACGGTACAGGCCCAGATCCTCGCGCTGATCCAGCGCCTGCAAAAAGAACGCGGCATGGCCGTCATTTTCATCACCCACGATCTGGGTGTCGTGGCCCAAATATGCGAACGGGTGGCCGTCATGTATGCGGGCCGGATCGCGGAACAGGGTAGCGTTGCGGACCTGTTTTCCGACCCCAAGCATCCCTATACCCGTGGGCTGTTCTACAGCATTCCCCATTTAGATCGCCAGCCCCTAACGGAACTACCCACGATCGAGGGATTGGTCCCCTCACCTTTTGACATGCCCAGCGGTTGCCGCTTCTCGACTCGCTGTCCACAGGTCACCGAACGCTGTAAACAGCCGCCCGCATTGCAGTTCAAGCAAGGCCGGGAGTTAGCCTGCCATGAGGTCTCGCTATGAGCTTGCTAAAAGTCACCGACCTAGAAAAACGATTTGCGATCCGCGGCGGCGTCCTGCGTGGGGTTAAGGGTTGGGTACAGGCGGTCAATGGCGTATCGCTTGAAGTCGAACCCGGAAAGACCCTAGGCATCGTGGGTGAGTCAGGGTGCGGCAAGTCAACCTTAGGCCGCGCGATATTGCAGCTCGAGCAGCCCACCGCAGGCGATGTCGAATTTGAGGGAGCGTCTCAGATTGGACGCAGCAAACAAGAACTCCTGGCATTTCGACGTGAAGCCCAAATGGTATTCCAGGACGCCTACGAGGCACTGAACGCCCGCCACACCGTCGGCCGAATCCTACGCGAGCCCTTTGAGATCCATCAACTCGGTAGCGATACTGAGCGCGATCAGTGGGTATTGGACTTGTTGCATCAAGTGGGCCTGCCCGCCGAGGCCATTAACCGTTACCCACACGAATTTTCGGGCGGTCAACGCCAACGAATTGGCATTGCGCGTGCCATCGCACTGAATCCCAAATTATTAGTCTGTGATGAGCCGGTCAGCGCGCTGGATGTCAGTGTTCAATCCCAGATTATGAACCTGCTGATGCAATTACAGCGTCAGCGGGGGCTTGCGATGTTATTTATTGCGCATGACTTGGCCGTGGTGAAGCACCTAAGCCACGAAGTCGCCGTTATGTACCTGGGGCGTATTGTCGAGATTGCGCCCACGCAAGCGCTGTTCGACTCACCCAAACACCCCTACACCCAAGCACTGCTGGATGCCATTCCCACCGTTGATTTGGATCGTCCCAAAACGTTGAAACCGCTAGAAGGCGACGTGCCCAGCCCCATCAATCTGCCCAGTGGATGCGCATTTCGAACACGATGCCCCTATGCCACTGAAGCCTGCGCTGAATCAGTCCCGACGCTGGAACTTAATGACCTTACCCGGGTGGCGTGCCACCGCGCGGCCGAGTTGAGCCTGCCGGGGTCGTCCAGCCAATCCTAGTAGTCGCCCCCGTAGCCGATGGGTTAAGGCGGCTGGGGGAATGAGCCGTTCTTTCTTAACGGTCAACAAATAGAAACCGGACCCCGGCAAATCCCACTTGCCAAGCCAAGCCAAAGCCTTGGGGTATCCAGCGCGCTGCAAGGATTCAACTGAACAGCCCAATAAAGACAGCCAATCCGATAGACGGCGTTTACGCACCCAAGAACCCTGTCTCAATACCGCTCGGGTTAACCCTCTTGGCCCCGCTGGATTGAAACCAAGAATGAGTAGAGTCCCGCCCGGCCGAAGCACCCGCACCGCCTCACGAAGTACCGCCTGAGGATGCCGAGTCACGTCCAGCGCATGATGCAGCAAAATGGCATCCGCACTGTTGCTGGCAATCGGAAGCTGTGCACTCCACCCCTCGATTTGAGGAGATTGACTGGCGCCCTTGCTGTCCGACACCACCCATATTTTATGCCCGGCCGAACTGTCTGAAATAAGATCAACCGGCCCACCCACTTGAATCATCAATGGACAAAACAAGCGTCGAAAATTGTGGCTCAATAGTGTTTTTTGCTCATCCAGCAGAGACTGCCCCGCCTGCGTCGTAAACCACAGCGACAGATTTCGACTGGCGGCTTTGGAGTGAATTTTCGGTGTCCGAATGAAGGCCATAGCCCGAGGATAGCAAAAGCCTGCTGAGGGAACAGTTTTTTGGTAAACTCCACGCTGGATTGTTCTCTACTCTAAGGAATGTCATGGGACTGTTAGCCGGAAAGCGCTTCTTAATCGTCGGCGTTGCGTCGAAACTCTCTATTGCATCAGGTATCGCCGAAGCCATGCACCGCGAAGGCGCTGAACTTGCGTTTACCTACCAGAATGAAAAGCTCAAAGATCGCGTCACTAAATTTGCAGCCGGCTGGGGCTCGAATGACAGCCTTTGCTTCCCTTGCGATGTGGCCAGTGACGAAGAAATTGAAAACGTCTTTGCCGAACTCGGCAAACAATGGGACGGCCTTGATGGAATCATTCACGCCGTCGGTTTTGCCCCGGCTTGGGAACTTGATGGCAGCTATGTCGATGTCACCACCCGTGAAGGATTCCGCATTGCCCATGACATCAGCTCTTTCAGCTTTGTTGCTTTGGCCAAGGCGGGTAAGGCGATGTTAGACGGACGTAACGGCGCCCTACTGACTTTGTCCTACCTGGGCGCAGAGCGGACCCTACCCAACTACAACGTTATGGGCTTGGCGAAAGCCAGTCTAGAGGCCAACGTTCGTTATATGGCCGCCAGCATGGGTCCAGAAGGCACTCGTGTGAATGCGATCTCGGCGGGTCCCATTCGTACCTTGGCAGCCTCAGGCATCGGTAAGTTCCGCAGCATGTTGGCTTACAACGAAGCACGTTCTCCCATGAAGCGAAACGTTACCATCGAAGAAGTAGGCAACACAGCTGCCTTCCTGTGTAGTGACTACGCCAGTGGTATCACTGGACAAGTGGTTTACGTTGACAATGGCTTTAGCATTACTGCTATGGGAACCGACGAGGGCTGAGCGTGATCCAAATCGACCGCCTGCCGGCATTCAACGACAATTACCTTTGGGGACTGTACGAAGGCCAGTCCGCTTGGGTGGTAGATCCGGGTGATGCTGAGGTGGTCGAAACCTGGTTAACGCAAAAAAATCTGGTGCTCAATGGTATCTTGCTGACCCATCACCACAACGATCATACCGGTGGGGTTGAGGCCTTGGTTGGACGAAACCCCATGGTCGAGGTGATTGGCAGCAAACAAGCGTTGAGAGGCGTCAGTACACCGGTCAGCGATGGCGATACGATCGATTTGCTCAGCCGACGATTCCAGGTCATGGAAGTGCCCGGGCACACTCTGGATCACGTGGCGTTCTTTAGTGCCGATCCCAGCCCGATTCTGTTTTGCGGTGACACCGTATTTTTGGGCGGTTGTGGCCGAATGTTCGAAGGAACGCCCGAGCAATTCCAATCGAGCTTGGCACGGATCGCTCAGTTACCTCCAGAAACCATGCTGTATTGCGCGCACGAATACACACAAGCCAACATGGAGTTCGCTTGCCGGATGCTACCGGACAATCAGGCGGCCTCAGAACGGCTGACGGACGTTAAATCCCTACGGGAAAACAACGTCCCGACCGTTCCCGACTCGCTGGAGCGAGAATTGCACTGCAATCCATTTTTTCGCCTCAACGACCCCAGCCTAATGAACCAGATCGGGGCCGACGAGAGCACTTCCCTGCCCGAACGTTTTGCACGAGTACGACAAGCCAAAGACAACGCATGAAATTCATCTTACTTTTAGCCCTGTTAGGGCTGATTGGCTGTGCGCCTGTAGCCGAACAAATCACCACCGCACCCGTGACGACCGAACCCGCTGAGGCGCCCCTGGTAGATTTGCTAAGCGACCTAGATACGCTGATTGTGGACCCGCTGGAAGCCGAGCAAACACCGGCAGATCTCGAAAAGATCATTCAAGCCCTGACGCCGCCAGAAATCAAAGTTGATCTCCCTGCGCTTGAGGCCTCACCGCTGCCTGAACCACCCAAAGATTTTTGGGATCGCCTCCGAAACGACTTTGAACTCGCGCGCTTACCCGAGGGTTATGCCGTTGACAAGCAATGGCGCTCGTTGCATAAGAATAACCCGGCACTTCTGTCGGATTTTCTAGCGCGCGGCCAGCTATGGCTCAATTTCATTGCCGGCGAAATCGACCGCCGTGGTATCCCGGCCGAATTGGCTTTACTCCCCTATGTCGAATCCGGGTTTCGGTTAACGGCGCGCTCACATCGTGGAGCTGCCGGCCCTTGGCAGATCATGCCGGGCACCGCTCAATTTCTGGGCCTGTCGCGCACCCGCACCTGCGATCAACGCCTAGACGTCTTGGCCTCAACGGACGCGGCGCTGAATTATCTCGAATACTTGGCGGGTGAGTTCAACGGCGACTGGTTTTTGGCGATCGCGGCTTACAATTCAGGGCCAGGGCGTGTGGCCAACGCGATCAAAGCTAACAAAAAAGCCGGCAAACCGACCGACTTTTGGTCCCTGCGTCTACCTAGAGAAACCCGCCAATATGTGCCGCGCTTGCTGGCCTTAGCCGAGATCGTTAGGAATCCCGAAGACTTTGATATTACTTTACCCGCCGTTCCGATGGTGCCCGTCTTTGATCAACTTAGCTTAGAGGCGGCCGTAGACCTGCAGCTCTTGGCG
>JASFWN010000056.1:0-5968 GCA_050049295.1 Pseudomonadales bacterium | reverse complement strand
CCCAGCAGTTGTTGCACAGCGGAATTGGCAAACACAACGCGCAGGTGAGAGTCGACCAACAAGACGCCGCTTGCCAGTCCGTCCAAAACGCTATGCCAATGTTTGATTTGCAACATAAATTCCGGTGGCCCAATAAAAAAGCCCCGGGAAAATTCCCGAGGCTTTTCCCAACTAAAGGGTGACGACAGCGCTTAGCAGCTGTAGTACATGCCCACTTCAACCGGGTGCGTAGTCATGTTGACGCGCTCGACTTCTTCACGCTTCAGCGCGATGTAGCCGTCGATCATGTCATCAGTGAATACGCCGCCAGCGGTCAAGAACGCACGGTCTTCGTTCAGTGCGTCCAGTGCCTGCTCCAGTGAGCTAGCAACGGTCGGGATAGCGGCTGCTTCTTCAGCCGGCAGGTCGTACAAGTCCTTGTCAGCGGCTTCGCCGGGGTGGATCTTGTTCTGGATGCCGTCTAGGCCAGCCATCATCAGAGCTGAGAACGCCAGGTAGGGGTTCGCAGTCGGGTCAGGGAAGCGAACTTCAACACGCTTGCCTTTCGGGTTGTTAACGAAAGGAATACGGATTGAGGCACTACGGTTACGCGCTGAGTAAGCCAACATAACCGGCGCTTCGAAGCCGGGGACCAGACGCTTGTAGCTGTTAGTTGAAGCGTTGGTGAACGCGTTCAATGCACGAGCGTGCTTAATGATACCGCCGATGTAGTACAGCGCAGTTTCAGACAGACCCGCGTACGCGTCGCCTGCGAAGATGTTAACGCCGTCTTTTGACAGAGACTGGTGGCAGTGCATGCCAGAGCCATTGTCGCCTACGAGAGGCTTGGGCATGAAGGTTGCGGTCTTGCCGTAAGCGTGCGCGACGTTGTGCACGACATACTTCAGTTCCTGAACTTCGTCAGCCTTCAATACCAGGCTGTTGAAGCGAACGCCGATCTCGTTCTGGCCGGCAGTCGCCACTTCGTGGTGGTGCAACTCAACGGTCTGGCCGATGTCCTGCAGAACTTCACAGGCTGCGGTACGCAGATCCATGCAGCTGTCGACGGGAGGTACGGGGAAGTAGCCGCCTTTGACGCCAGGACGGTGGCCCATGTTGCCGTCTTCGTAATCAGCCGAGGTATTCCAAGCCGCTTCGCTTGAATCGAACTGGTACATCGCGCCTGACATGTCAGCTTTCCACTTAACGTCGTCAAATACGAAGAACTCGGGCTCGGGACCGACCAATACGGTGTCCGCGATGCCAGTTGACTTCAGGTACTCTTCCGCGCGGCGTGCGACGCTACGGGGATCACGCTCGTAGCCAGTCATGGTGCTGGGCTCGATGATGTCACAGCGGACGATCACGGTGACTTCGTCGGTGAAGGGGTCCAGGAAGGGCTTGGTGTCGTCGGGCTTCAGAATCATGTCTGATTCGTTGATGCTCTTCCAACCAGCGATTGAAGAACCGTCGAACATAGCGCCGTCTTCGAAAAAGTCTTCGTCGACCGCACTGGCGGGAAATGTAACGTGCTGTTCTTTACCACGAGGATCGGTGAAGCGCAGGTCAACCCACTTGGCTTCGCTTTCCTGAATCAGCTTCAGTGTGTTTTGTGACATTGTTTTCTCCAATAAAGGGCCGCGGCCCATCAATTTGAATCGTCACCGCCGCCAACTTTGGAGTGGCGTGCTGTGATGTGGATTGCCTAGCAACAGTCGTGCCCAAAATGACGAGTGCCCCATGTTGGGGCTCGAAGGGCTTAAATTCAGCGCATATCGCTGCGAACGCTAGCGATACCGATGGATTATTCCGGCGTCGATAAGAAAATCGCGCACAAGCATAGTGCATTTAAAAAAAATATGCGCACAACTTTGGTGCGAGCTGTTTGGATTTGATATGCCAATTAGGTCTGAAAAAAACGGCGACCCGTAACACAAAGCTCTATACAATATGCCACCAAATTTTTTCGGCTCGAGGGATCGGGCGACCGCGCCGTTGCGCGCCACCTTTATAGGAATGACTTCAGTGTCCAGCACGATCGAGAATCTTCGCAATATTGCGATCATCGCCCACGTTGACCATGGCAAGACCACGCTGGTTGATAAACTCCTGCAGGCCAGCGGCACGCTGGATCGTAAAGACCAGGACGCCGAACGCGTCATGGACTCGAACGATCAGGAAAAAGAGCGTGGCATCACCATTCTGGCCAAAAACACAGGCCTGCGTTGGGGCGATTACCGAATCAATATCGTGGACACGCCCGGTCACGCTGACTTTGGTGGTGAAGTTGAGCGAGTCCTGTCGATGGTCGATTCGGTCTTGCTGGTGGTTGACGCGGCCGAGGGCCCGATGCCTCAGACACGTTTTGTCACGCAGAAAGCCTTCGACCAGGGTTTGAACCCCATCGTGATCATTAACAAGGTTGACCGGACCGGCGCGCGTCCGCACTGGGCGGTGGATCAAGTGTTTGACCTGTTTGATCGTCTGGGTGCGACGGATGAACAGCTGGACTTCCCCATCATGTACTGCAGCGCGATCAATGGTCTGTCAGGCGACGATCCGGACAACATGCAGGAAAGCATGGAGCCGATCTTGCAGGCCATTGTGGACAATGTCCGCGCGCCGCAAGTCGATAACACCCAGCCCTTCCAGATGCAGATTTCGGCCTTGGATTATTCTAGCTACCTAGGCGTGATCGGCGTGGGCCGCGTGGCCCGCGGTATCTTGACGCCCAATACACCGGTCGTGGCAGTCGACACCGATGGCAAAACACGCAAAGGCCGCGTACTCAAGATCTTTGGTTTCCATGGTTTGACTCAGGTCGAAATGGAGCAGGCCGAGGCGGGCGACATCGTACGTGTGACGGGTCTGGATACCTTGGACATTTCAGACACCCTGTGTAGCGTTGATGAGGTTGAAGCTTTGCCGCCGCTGAGTGTTGACGAACCCACGGTCACCATGACGTTCCAGGTCAACAACTCACCCTTTGCCGGTAAAGACGGCAAGTACCTGACCAGCCGAAACATCAAAGACCGTTTGGACCAGGAATTGATCCACAACGTGGCGCTGCGAGTCGAGCCCGGTGACAGCCCCGACCAGTTTGAAGTGTCAGGCCGAGGCGAATTGCACTTGTCGGTTCTGATCGAAAACCTGCGTCGTGAAGGATTTGAGTTGGCCGTGTCGCGTCCTCGTGTTGTCGTCAAAGAAATCGACGGCGAGATGAAAGAGCCTTGGGAGCAAGTGGTCATCGACGTGGAAGACCAGCATCAGGGCAGCATCATGGAAGAGATGGGCAACCGTAAAGCCGAACTCACTAACATGGTGCCGGACGGCCATGGTCGCGTGCGCCTAGAGTTCTTGGCACCCGCGCGTGGCCTGATCGGGTTCCGCTCAACCTTTATGACACTGACCAGCGGTACCGGCATTCTGACCAGCGTGTTTGATCACTTCGGTCAGCGCGTTGAAGCCAACATTGGTAACCGCGTGAACGGTGCGCTGGTGTCTATGATTCAGGGTTCAACTACCGCATACAGTCTGTTCAACATCCAAGAGCGGGGCCGTTTGTTCCTGGGTCACGGTGCGGAAGTCTACGAAGGCATGGTGATCGGTATCCACAACCGCGATAACGACCTGCCGGTTAACCCGGTTAAGGGCAAGCAGTTGACCAACGTTCGTGCGGCCGGCACCGATGAAAACCTGATTCTGACGCCGCCCATCAAAATGGGTCTGGAGCAGGCCATGGAATTCATCGATGACGATGAGTTGGTTGAGGTCACCCCTAACCACATCCGTATTCGTAAGCGCCATCTAAAAGAAGCCGACCGTAAAAAGGCGGCTCGCAGCAAGTAGCGTATGCGAGTCCTGATCCAGCGGGTTCTGCGCGCCTCGGTCCGAGTGGACAACGAGGTCGTGGGTTCGATTGGTCAGGGCTACCTGCTATTGGTTGGCGTCGAAAAAGGCGATGGCGCAACTCAGGTCGAGCAGGCCGTGGCCAAGCTGATCAAGTTGCGTTTGTTTGAAGACGACAACGGCAAGACCAACCTCAATCTGCTTCAAGTGGCCGGTCAAGCTTTGGTGGTCAGCCAATTTACGCTGGCTGCCAGCTTAAAGCGGGGCAATCGTCCTAGCTTTGATGCCGCAGCACCGCCTGAATTAGCTGAAGCGCTTTACTTGGACCTGGTTCAGGGTCTAAAAAACCAAGGTGTGGCGGTTGAAACCGGACGGTTCGGCGCCGATATGAAGGTAGAGCTGGTCAACGATGGACCGGCGACCTACACCTTGGAGATTTCATCGGATGACAACGCAGTTTAGTTTGCCGCTGTCGGTCTATCGTGAGCGTCGCGAAGCCGTTCAATCGCAATTACAAAATAACGAAGTCGCACTGCTGATTGGCGCGCAAGAGCAACTCCGCAATCGTGACGTCGAGCAGGCGTTCCGTCAGTCCTCTGACATGCTCTACCTAACCGGGTTTGCTGAGCCCGATGCGGCGCTTGTTTTAACGTCCGAGCAGGCCATTCTCGCGGTCCGCCCTAAGGATCCCGACATGGAAGTATGGACTGGGTTTCGTTACGGGCCGGAAGGGGCCGTTGACGCATTTGGTGTCGATCGCGCGGTTTTGATCGACGACTTGGATGAATTGTTAATCGAGCTGGCTCCAAAGGCTTGGCGCTACGCCTATGATGACCCGCGTGGGCATGCGCGAGTCGGTGCACTGCAGGCCAAGCTGGTGGCGAAAACTCGGCGCTCGGGTGAGCCTCCAGCCAGCACCGCTGACTTGAATTCCCTCGTCCACAACGCGCGGCTGGTGAAGTCGCCTGCCGAGCAGGATCTGATGCGTCAGGCGGGGCAACTCAGCGCCCGGGCACACAAGCGCGCCATGAAAATGGCCAAGCCCGGTGTGATGGAATATCAGTTGCAAGCCGAAATTGAGCACGAGCATCGAATGGCCGGCTCCAAGCGCGAGGCCTACGGGGCCATTGTGGCCGGCGGCAACAACGCCAATGTGCTGCATTACATCAGCAACGACCAACCCATAGCGGACGGCGATCTGGTGTTGATTGATGCAGGATGCGAATACGAAAATTACGCCGCAGATATTACGCGTACATGGCCAATCAATGGCCGCTTTAGCGAGGCCCAAGCAATGGCCTATAACTGGGTATTAAAGGCGCAACTGGCGGCAATCGATGCTGTCCATCCGGGGCAGCCGTTTGAGCGTTACCACGAGGTGGCACTGGCCGTGTTGGTGGAGGGATTAATCGACATGGGTGTTCTGTCCGGCACGGTCCAGGAAAACATCGAATCTGCAGCCTACCGTCCTTACTACATGCACCGTACGGGGCATTGGCTGGGGATGGACGTACATGACGTTGGGACCTATCACGAGCAGGGTGAATCACGTTTGCTACAACCCGGCATGGTGGTGACGGTCGAGCCCGGTCTGTACTTTGATGCCGCTGGTGATGCGCCGGAGCATTTAAAGGGTATCGGCATCCGAATTGAAGACGATGTGTTGGTCACAGACGGCGAGCCTGAGGTCTTGACCGCAGATGTGCCTAAGCAGATTCAGGACATCGAAGCCTGGATGGCTGGCTAGCCCGTGCAATTGGATGTGGTCGGCGCAGGACTGGCTGGGCAGATCGCTGCCCTGGCCGCAGGCGCACAGGGTTTTTCTGTTCGCTTGTGGGGGCAGGCTGTGCCGGCTCCAGCACGCGCGGTTGCCTTGTCCGCGCCCTCAGTTCGTTACCTGAGTCAATTCGCCCCGGCAGTGTCTGAGCTGGGTGCGCCTATCACCCGTATTCATGTCAGTCGTCAGGGCCGTTGGGGCCGAGCCGATTTGACCGCCTCTGAATTTAGTCTGGCCGAGTTTGGGCGCGTCATGAGTAATGACGAGCTGTCTGCTGTCTTGGATCAGGCCATTCCAGCTGAACGATTCGACGCTTCGGTCGAGTCGCTCACACCCTCATCCGGTGGCTGGCGGGTAAATGAA
>JASFWN010000055.1:0-6022 GCA_050049295.1 Pseudomonadales bacterium | reverse complement strand
CCTGCATATTGTCGTTCGCGCTGCTGGCCCGTACCACCTGATTAGCCAATACATCCCAACGGGCGAACTGCGCCACCCAATCTTCTCGCGGCTTTAATAAGGTATCGGCTAAGGCTTTCGCCACTCGACCGGCCAACAGCGAACGGGACACAGTATCGGGCAACCCAACTTGCCGAAGATCAGCATAAGGCTGATCAATTTGTACACCGGCCTTGGTCGGGGTTTTGAGGTTCAAGCCCAAGCCCACCACGGCTCGACAGTGTCCGGTCGGATCGCCTTGGATCTCGACCAAAATTCCCCCGACCTTATGACCGGCCACCTGCAGATCGTTGGGCCACTTCAAGCCAACGCCCTTGACCCCGTGCTTGTGCAACACCCCAGCCACAGCGCAACCCGCTCGAATGCTGGCACCGGAAGGTAATCCGTCGGTAAAGGCCACAGCACAACTCATATATAGGTTATGGCCCCAAGGGCTGATCCAGTTACGCCCTCGCCGCCCACGCCCCGAGCTTTGATGCTCCGCCATAATGACCTGCAACTCTGGCCAGGGCGCCGACTGCGCCAGCGCTCGTTCATTCGTACTATCGATCGAATCAAACACTTTAACTTGAACGGCGGGATAACTGCGTCGCAACGTGCTGGCTAAGCGAGACTCGCTTAACCATTGCGCCCCACCGGGCATTCGATACCCCCTGGACTGAACGGATTCAATTTCCATCCCCCGGGCGCGGGCCGCTTGAACCTGTAAATTGATCGCTGCCCGAGATACGCCCAAGGCCTCTGCCAATTGCGGTCCTGTGTGGAACTGGCCGTCTGCCAATAACTCTAGTAATGGCGTCATGCCGACCCCTTGAGATTTCGAGCGTTAACCCTACCTATCGCAGCGTTGTCGTACAATCCCATGGAAGTGAGTCATGAAAGAAACGCTAGGTTTTCAGACCGAAGTCAAACAACTACTGCAACTTATGGTGCATTCTCTGTACTCCAACCGCGAAATCTTTTTGCGTGAGTTGGTATCCAATGCGTCAGATGCCTGCGACAAACTTAGGTTCGCAGCCTTGGAAAACGATGCCCTGTACGAAGGCCAGACCGACCTCAACATCACGCTGTCGGCGGACAAAGACAGCAAACAAATCATTCTGAGCGACACCGGCATCGGCATGAACCGCGATGACGTGATTAATAACCTAGGCACCATCGCCAAATCAGGCACCGCGGAATTCCTATCAAACCTATCCGGCGATCAAAAGAAAGACAGCGCCCTGATCGGCCAATTCGGCGTCGGCTTTTATTCTGGCTTCATGGTCGCGGATGAAATGATCGTCGAAACTCGTAAAGCCGGTGATGCGCAGGGCGTCCGGTGGAGCTCGACCGGGGATGGGCAGTTCAGCGTCGAGGAAATTGACAAGCCTGATCGAGGCACCCGCTTGATCCTGAAACTGAAAGACGATGCACTGGATTTCGCGGATGACTGGCGCCTGCGCAGTCTGATCACCAAGTACTCCGACCACATCCCAGTGGCGGTTCAGATGTTTAAGCGTGACGACGACGGCAAATCCACCACCGAGCTGGAAACCATCAACACGGCCAAGGCCTTATGGACCCTGCCCAAGTCTGAAGTCAAAAAAGAAGACTACAACGAGTTCTATAAGCATATCGCGCATGACTTTGAAGATCCCTTGAGCTATGCGCACAACAAGGTTGAGGGCAAGCTTGACTACACCAGTCTGTTGTATGTGCCTGCTCGCGCTCCGTTTGACCTGTGGAATCGCGAAGCTCCCAAAGGCCTGAAACTGTATGTCCAGCGCGTCTTCATTATGGATAAGGCCGAAGAGTTTCTGCCGCTATATCTGCGCTTTATCCGAGGCGTTGTTGATACCGCGGACCTGTCGTTAAACGTCAGCCGTGAAATACTGCAGCAAGACCCGCAAGTGGCGAGCATGAAAGCGGCACTGACCAAGCGGTCACTGGATTTGTTGACCAAGCTTGCGAAGGACAAAGAAGCCTACGCCAAATTCTGGGAACAATTCGGCGAAGTATTAAAAGAAGGTCCAGCAGAGGACCCTGCCAACCAGGAAAAAATCGCAGGTCTGTTGCGCTTCGCCTCGACTGAAGACGACAAAGCGGATCAAGTGCACTCGCTGGATGAATACATCGAACGGGCCGGCGAAGAGCAAGACAGCATTTATGTGGTCATCGCCGACAGCCATGCCAACGCCTTAGGCAGCCCATACCTAGAGCTATTCCGCAAACAAGGCAAAGAAGTCCTGCTGCTTTCTAATCGAATTGACGAGTGGCTAGTCAGTCATCTGCGTGAGTACAAAGGCAAGAAGATTGTCGACATCGCCAAGGGTGACGTGGATGTTGAAAAACTATCCAGCAAGGAAGACGCCAAAGCCCTGAAAGAAAAAGCCAAGGAAGCCAAAGACCTGCTTAAGCGTATGCAAGACGTTCTGGGCGAATCGGTCGAGGAGGTTCGGGTATCCGGTCGCTTGGTTGAATCACCCAGCTGCCTGGTGGTCAACGAAGACGACATGGGCATTCAAATGCGCAAAATTTTGGAAGCCTCAGGACAATCGATGCCGGCGGGCAAGCCCATTTTGGAGGTGAACCCCGAGCATGCTTTGTTGCAGCGACTGGATCAGGAATCCGATGAAGATCGATTCGCCAGCTTGACTCAGGTGCTGTTTGACCAAGCTCGTTTGGCCGCAGGCGACGACTTGGAAGACGCCGCCGCCTACGTTCGCCGAGTCAACCAACTATTGGCCGGCTAGACTCGAGCAAAGCGCCAGCAAAAGGCCCGCATCTGCGGGCCTTTTTTATTTCAGCATCAGTTGAGCGTAAACCGACAGCTCATCAAAGATGCACCACTCGTTCAGAATTTTCCCATCGCGTAATTCGAAGTGGCTGGCTCCGAGCAAAGCCACTCGGGCACCACTGCCCGGCCCAAACATAGATTCACTGGCATGGGTTGCCGCCACCGACCAGCGCAGCGCGACCCTGACGGGTTTTCCAGGCGTTTGTTTGACGATTAGATGATGTGCAGTGAACTTAGCATCCGACAAACCTTGCAAACGGGCCGCATCCCATTGAGCCATGCGCTCGCGTCCGTAACTCAGGTGATGGCCGGAACCTTCAAACCGCAATGCTCGGTCATAGTGTTCTTGCCAATCCGCTTGCCCAGCCAGTGCACCGAATCGCTTCTGGTAGGCTTCCAAGACTGGGGCCGCCAAAGCCGCCTCGCCGCATTCGAGATACTCATCACTCCAGCGCGACACCAACTCTTCCGCCGCCATCGCACCGTCTCGATTCCCGCTCTCGATCATTCGCTTGGCCTGATCTGCAGGATTGATGCCGAGCTGAATGGCCACACCGCAGTTATCCCGCACCAGATACTCATCGAAGATTTGATCCGCTTTACAGATACAATCGGCAATCGTCAGCATGGTAATGGGCATGGGATCGTTCGGGGCCGGACCAAACAGTCCCGCGCCAGATTTATGTGCCGGCGAGCGAACACGGTGCGAGGAGTAAAATACCTCTTCATCCCAATCTCCGATGATCACATCGTCCGCCAGCAAATGACGATCGGGAAACTCGTCCAGCGTGGCCTGGGTCCCCGCGATAACAGGATCGACGCCCACAGAAAACGACATTGGGGTTTTCACCGGACAGTCATCGCTGTACCAGTCACGGATCAGTTCTAAACCGCGCTCTTCCCAAATTCTGTAAGTGATATCAATGATGTAGTGTTCCGGCGACTGGAATTCGTCGGAGAAGCCTTTCATGCCCATGGCAGTTCCTTTGTTCTTATTGTTATTAAGATTACGTAGTCAGGCTGGACTTAACAATCCATTCAGTCGACATCCACAGGGATAGGCTCGACCACCACCAGAGGAAAACCGGCCCGCTCCCAGTCGTCGGTTCCCTGCGGGAACCAATGCACGTTCGAGTAGCCTGCATTGGATAGATGCTGAGTGGCATTCCAACCCATCCAACAACTATCAATGCAAAACACCACGATCGGATCAGCGACCTGAGCCCGATCCGACACATTACTCATCAAGTAGTCCTGCATATCTTGATCTGGGCGACCAAATCCGACATTCGGCAACCAAATGCTATTGGGAATGCTCTCACGGACTGGCGTGTCTTCTGGCCAGAAACCATCCAACTCGTCATAACGACCTACGGTGATAGACAGCACATCAACGAATAGCGCGTCCTGCTGCCAAAGCTCATGTGCCTGATCTACGTTAATCGTTTGCGCGCCCGGCACGCTTTCAGGAGTCGCTTCGGTGTAATGATTAATCCGAAGACCGGTTTCTGGATCGAAGCGCTCAGCAGCTATTGCTGTGCTGGCCCAAAGTATTCCGATGACCCCCAAAATACGCATTATTGTGCCTCTTCCCCTTCAACGGTCAGGCCTAACGACGTCCAAGCCTGCATACCGCCACGATAATATTTAAGCTTATCTGCAGGGTAACCCATATTGAGCAAGCTATTCTTAGCACGTTTGAACATGGACGGGGTTTGGCCGCACCAATAACCATTACAGTAGCCGACCAAGGTTTTGGCATTCGTAAAATCCAATGAGCCGTCGTCTTTTTCCTCCACACCAAACATTTCGGTCAGATAGAAAATCGCTTCGTCACGATTATCGCCAAAGGCCTTGTAAGACACGTTAGTCGTGCAAGGAATGCGTAGCTTGTTATGCCAACCTTGAGTTCGGGTATCCAACACCAAAATGCTGTCATCGAATTCCGCATTTTTCATGTATTCGATAAATTCAATTTCACCCAGGGTTTCAACTCCCGGTGCGATCGTCATGGGCTGTGGCGTTCCTTGCCCAGTCGGCGCATAAACGTCTGTGATCATGTTGCCTTTTTCGGCATTACGCTTGATCAGACAGGTTTTACCGTCCAATTCAACCTGAACCGAAGGCACCCCTTTGCTGACCATCGGGATGCGGCTTTCGCCCTCAGCCAGACAAGGTAATGCAACCGTCAATGCACAGACCAAAACACCTGTTTGCGTAAATAGCTTGCTCATTCTCTTTTCCTTGTTATGTTCAGCCATTATCTTATGCAACGGCATAAGACTAGAACAAAATGCTATATCGGAGATCCCACAAATGAAACACTGGTTCACCGCTGGTTTGTTAAGCGCCAGCATCGCCGCAAGCATGACGGCTCAGGCACAAGAAGAAATTCAGCACCAAGGCCTATTTGCAGATTGGTATGCAGGCGATAGCTCAACCGCTGTCATCGTCCTTCATGGCACCCTAGCGCACAAGCGGATGGAAATCATTGAGACCTTCGCAAGCCTGCTCAATGAAGATTATGACTTCCCCGTGCTCGCGCCTAACTTGGCACTGAATCAACCCGATCGTCCCGGCATGATCGATTGCGCCATTCCCCATGATCACACCCACATGGAAGCGGTCGACGAGCTCACTCAGTGGGTCAGTTGGTTGGAAGGCCAGGGATACGAGCAAATCGCCATCATGGGACACAGCCGAGGCGGCGCGCAGGTAGCCGCGTACCTACAAGATGCCAGCGACTCGATCATGGCCGCAGGATTGGTTGCGCCCGCGACTTACGATGCCGAAAAAGCTGTCAAGGGTTACCAAGAGGCCACTGGGCAATCCCTAAACACCCTACTCGAGAAAGCACAGGGTATGGCGGCTGGTGCACAAATGAACGTGCCTCGGTTTGTTTACTGCGACGATGCAACCGTCACAGCCCAAGCATTTCTCGGCTATCATTCACCTAACAAAGATTTTGATACGCCCACCCTGCTAACCCAGGTCAGCGTGCCGGTACAGGTCTTTATCGGCAGTGAGGACACAGTGGTTGAAGGTTTGGGCGAAAAATTGGAAGCCATCCAACCCGGTGGCGAGCTGGCCAGCGTCACGATTGATGGCGCCGATCACTTTTTCAGAGATTTATACGCCGATGACGTTATTGCAGAATTTGCTGAATTCCTCGATCGCTAGTCTTGCGATCCTTGCAGCCAGCCC
>JASFWN010000054.1:0-6150 GCA_050049295.1 Pseudomonadales bacterium | reverse complement strand
TCGTCCGCTGGCGACATCCAGTGCGGCCAAACCACTGCGGTTCCCTTTTGGCAGCGCACACACCAACCAAGCAATACGGTCAGCGGGCACTAAAGCTTCGTCTGAAAGCGTGCCGGGAGTCAGTACGCGAGTGACTTTGCGCTCTACCGGACCTTTCGACGTGGCAGGGTCACCAATCTGTTCGCACACCGCGACCGATTCGCCTTGAGCTAACAGCTTGGCTAGATAGCCTTCGGCACTGTGGTGGGGGATACCCGCCATCGGAATGGGTTCGCCGCCACTGTGTCCGCGGGCGGTCAGGGTAATGTCTAATAGCTTTGCGGCTTTGACTGCATCTTGATGAAAGAGCTCGTAGAAGTCCCCCATGCGATAGAAAACGAGGACATCAGGAAAATCGGCTTTTATCGCCAGATATTGGCGCATCATGGGGGTTTGACTCATGGCGCTAAATGCTAAACCAGACCGAGCTGGCTCGCATTAACAAATTAGGCGTCGGGGTCCTGCGCCAGGTCGATAAAACTGCGGATTTCGTTCTCGCTGCAGTACCAGTTTTCTCCACGCTCGGCAGGTCTGATATGCATAAGGATCTCGCAGCACTGCAAGTCCAGACGGCTTTGTTCGTAACGACGGCGCGCCATCCTAAGGGTGAAGGGATCCATTGAGTTGATTAGCAGAGCCGACGAATCGGACTCCAGTGCGCGGCTTTGAGCCGACACCGATTGCTTGAGTAGACGATGCCACTGGTCTAGGTGAGGATCGGCAACGGTCACCGAGAGATGACAAAGGTGTTCGACCAACTGTGTGTCGCTAACCCCTTCGCATAGGGGTAGCCGGCGTAGCTCGTCCATTAGGCCCACCACTCTGCCCATACGAATACGCAGCTGATCGGCATCCGATTCGAGTTGATCTGCTAAGCGTTCTAATGCGGTCATCATGCTCTCCTGTCCTTGAGGTTATATACGTAATAGCAGGCTTCTGTATAGTGATATTTGATGAAGAACTATGACGATAGACCAACGGACTTTTGGTCCAAAAAACTGATTGAATCTGGGCAAACATTGGCCTGCGCCGAGAGTTGTACAGGCGGAGGGTTGTCGGCGCGGATCACGGACATACCCGGTATCAGCGCTGTCTTTCAAGGTGGAGTCATCGCGTATGATAACAGGGTTAAGTCTGGGGTCTTGCAGGTGCCCGTTGATGCACTCGAGCGACAGGGTGCGGTGTCTCAACCCGTTGCCGAAGCCATGGCATCCGGTGTGCGGGCGTTGTTGTCGACCGACTTCGCCCTATCGACAACCGGTGTTGCAGGTCCAGGTGGCGGCAGCGTGGAAAAACCGGTCGGCTTGGTCTGGATGGCGATCGCCGGTCCACAGGGCGTTAAATCGGAAAAACAAATATTTTCCGGTAATCGAGAACAAATTCGCGCTCAGGCAATCGAACATAGCCTACAAATGCTGAATGCCGCGCTCATTCAATCTAATTCGGAGTACTGATTTGCTGCAACAACTCGCTCAGCAGGCCACGGCCACTTTTTGCATGGTATTTGGATTACTCGGATGCGCGACCAACGTCGTGACGGGTCAGGATGAGCTGCGCTTGATGAGTCAAGCTGAGGAAATTCGGTTAGGCGAAAAACAATACCCTCAGTTGATTCAACAATCCGGCGGCCGCTATGTCGCTGATCCCGCTTTGACAAGCTATGTGCAATCGGTGGGGCAACGGCTTGCGCAGGTGGCGGACCGAGATCTGCCTTATGAATTCGTCGTGATCAACGAAAGTGATTGGAATGCATGGGCATTGCCCGGTGGTAAGATTGGAGTCAATCGCGGCTTGCTACTGGCTATGCAAAGCGAAGCCGAGTTGGCGGCCGTGTTAGCGCATGAAATTGTGCATGCCGCCGCAGGGCACGGCGCGAATCAAACCGCGGCGACACAATTGGGGCGACTGGGGTTGGACGTATTAGGCGCCATGATCGATAACCCGGCGGCACGTCAAGCCAGTGCTCAAGTGGGCAGTCTGGTACTGGGAGGCGCTCGGGCCAAATTCAGCCGCACAGATGAGTTAGAAGCAGACCGTTTTGGCATGGAGTACATGCGCCGCGCGGGTTACGACCTGCAAGGTGCGGTTGAGCTTCAGGAGCGCTTTTTGGCCAAATCCAAGGGCGGAAGTACGGTCAGCCTGTTCGCCACCCATCCCCCGAGTGCCGACCGCGTAGCGGCGAATCGATTGTTAGCCGACCGAACATCCGGCGGCAATCGCGGAGAGCAAGACTACCTCGCGGCCACGCAATCGCTCAGAGATGCAGCGGCAGGTTACGAAGCCTTGGCGCAGGGCATTAAGGCCTATTTAGAAGACGATTTTAAATCTGCGCTCAGCCTCGCAGACAAGGCATTAAAGCTCGATAAACGTGAGCCTGCTTTTCATGAACTGCGGGGTTTCGCTTTACTGGGCCTTAAGCAGTTTGAAGAGGGGCTGACGTCGGCCAATCAAGCGGTCAGACTGAATCCTGATTATTACCGGCACTACAACCTAAGGGCACAGCTCTATCAAGGGCTAGGCCGATCGCTGGATGCCCGTTCAGACTACCAAATTAGCTTGTCTATTTTTCCAACCAAGGAGGCGCAAGCCTTTTTGGATCGGTCTTAAAATTTACGGTGGCTCAGTATAAATCTGACTCGCCAAGGTGCGCGGTCAAACGCTATACTGCGCGCCGTTTCGAAAAAGACCGGAGTTCGGGCGATGCCCATTTACGAATACCAATGCACTCAATGTGAGCACTCACTGGAGGCGTTGCAGAAAATTGCCGACGCGCCACTGACTGATTGCCCTGAATGCGGGCAGGCGACGCTTCAAAAACGAATTTCTGCCGCGGGCTTTCGCCTGACGGGTACCGGTTGGTACGAGACCGATTTTAAGGGCGGCAAAAAAGCTGCCGACAAAACTGCCACAACTGAAAAGCCGGCAGCTTCAGACAAATCAGCCAAGCCGGCTGAAACCACGAAAACTGCATAAAGGACACCCATGCGCGAACAATACTGCGGCCTGGTAACAGCCGAACTGTTAGATCAAACCATTACCATTTGCGGTTGGGTCGATCGTCGTCGTGATCACGGCGGTGTAATCTTTTTGGACATGCGCGATCGTGAAGGCATTTTGCAGGTCGTGATTGACCCTGACACACCTGAAGCCTTCGCTACGGCTGATCGTGCGCGTCCTGAGTGGGTCTTGCAGATTACTGGACGTGTTCGTCGTCGTCCCGAGGGAACCGTCAACAAGGACATGACCACCGGCGAAGTCGAGTTTCTGGGTAAAGAAGTCAAGGTGTTAAACCAAGCAGATACGCCGCCTTTCCAGCTGGACGCGCATGCCAAGGTTGGTGAAGAAATTCGCCTGAAAAATCGTTTCTTGGATCTGCGTCGTCCAGACATGCTGAACAACCTGATGTTGCGCTCTAAAGTCAGTGCCAGCATCCGCCGTTATTTGGATGACAACGGGTTCGTTGATGTCGAGACGCCGATTCTGACTCGCGCGACCCCCGAAGGCGCGCGCGACTACTTAGTGCCCTCGCGTACTCACCAAGGCCAATTCTTTGCCTTGCCTCAGTCGCCTCAGTTGTTCAAGCAACTGCTGATGGTGTCCGGCGTCGATAAGTACTATCAGATCGCGAAGTGTTTCCGTGATGAAGACCTGCGTGCGGATCGTCAGCCTGAATTCACTCAGGTGGATTTGGAGATGTCTTTCGTCGATGAAGACGACATCATGAACCTGACCGAGGGCCTGGCCCGCGATATGTTCCAGCAGGTGCTGGATGTGGATCTGGGTGAATTTCCTCGGATGACTTGGCACGAAGCCATGCGTCGGTTTGGCTCAGACAAGCCCGATCTGCGGATTGACATGGAGCTGGTGGATATTGCGGACCTGTTGCAAAACGTCGAGTTCAAGGTCTTCGCAGGGCCCGCCAAGGATCCTGAAGGCCGAGTTACCGTGCTTCGAGTTCCCGGTGGAGCGCAGTTAACTCGTAAACAGATCGACGGCTACACCGATTTCGTGGGTCAGTACGGTGCGCGTGGTTTGGCTTGGATCAAGGTGAATGACCGTGATGCTGGTTTGGAAGGGCTACAGTCGCCTATCGTCAAGTTCATTGAAGACGAAGTCGAGGGAATCCTTGAGCGCTCGGGCGCCCAAACCGGTGACTTACTGTTCTTCGGTGCCGATTCTGCGACCGTCGTGTCTGATGCGCTGGGCGCCTTGCGCGTCAAGGTGGGTCATGATCTGGATCGGGTTCGCGAGGGTTGGGCTCCGCTATGGGTGGTGGATTTCCCCATGTTCGAGAAAACCAAAGACGGCGGTTTGACTGCGCTACACCATCCCTTCACCGCGCCGACCTGCTCGCCAGACGAGTTGATTGCCAACCCATTGGCTGCTAACAGCCGCGCATACGACATGGTGCTAAACGGAACCGAGCTAGGCGGTGGATCGATCCGTATCCACGAGCCCGAGATGCAAAATGCTGTGTTTCAGGTGTTGGGCATCGACGAAGCCGACCGTGAGGAAAAATTTGGCTTCTTGCTAAACGCGTTGAAATACGGTGCGCCGCCACACGGTGGTTTGGCCTTTGGATTGGACCGTTTGGTGATGCTGATGACCGGTGCAGATAGCATCCGTGACGTTATCGCTTTCCCCAAAACACAGAGCGCGGCTTGCGTGATGACCGATGCGCCAGGTGATGCAGATCCAAACCAGTTGAAAGAGTTGGGCCTGCGTGCCCGAGTCAAAGTCGAGGGCTAAGCCGTGGCTGGACACAGTAAATGGGCCAACATTAAGCATAAAAAGGCCAAAGAAGACGCCAAGCGAGGCAAGGTCTTTACCAAGCTAATTCGCGAGCTGGTGGTGGCAGCCCGAATGGGTGGCGGTAACCCAGATGACAATCCGCGTCTGCGTGCAGCAGTGGACAAAGCGCTGGGCGCCAACATGACCAAGGACACCATGCAGCGCGCCATCGATCGCGGTGCGGGCAATACTGAAGCTGAAAACATCGAGGAGCTGACTTATGAAGGTTACGGCGTCTCGGGTGTGGCGGTGATGGTCGATTGCATGACCGACAACCGTAACCGAACGGCTTCGGAGGTGCGCCATGCGTTTTCAAAGTGTGGCGGTAACCTAGGCACCGATGGCAGCGTGGCGTACCTGTTTACGAAGAAAGGCCAGATCTTGATGGCTGAAGGCACTGACGAAGATGTGGCCATGGAAGCGGCCCTCGAGGCCGGTGCTGAAGATGTGATTGTGGGTGACGACGGCAGCATCGTTGTTGAAACCGAGTGGTCTGAAGTCAGCCAAGTCAAAGATGGTTTGGTCGCGGCGGGTCTATCCGTGGCTGAAGCCGATGTCAGTCAGGTTCCTTCAACCACGGCCGCCTTATCGGCGGAGGATTCAGAAAAGGTCATGCGTCTGATTGATATGCTTGAAGATCTAGATGATGTTCAAGAGGTGCATACCAACGCTGAATTCGATCCCGGATTTTTGGAATCGCTTTAAGTGTCATTGATCCTGGGAATTGATCCGGGATCACGGATCACAGGCTTTGGGTTGGTGCTGTTTGAGCGGGGCCAGCCCAAACATGTCGATAACGGCACGATCAACGCGGACGCAGACAATTTTCCTGACCGTATCGGTCAAATTCATGCCGGCCTTGCCGAGGTCATTGCGCATTATCGCCCGCAGGAAGTGGCGATCGAAGAAGTTTTTGTAAACAAAAATGTGTCTTCGGCCCTGAAATTAGGCCAAGCCCGGGGCGCGGCTATCGTCGCGGCCACCAGCGTGAATCTGCCGGTTTCTGAGTACACCGCGACCAATATTAAGTCGGCGGTGGTCGGCAGCGGTCGAGCGGATAAATCTCAGGTTCAAAGCATGGTCAAAATGCTGTTAGGCTTGCCCGAGATCCCTCTGTCTGATGCCGCTGACGCATTGGCGGTGGCGATCTGTCATGGTAATTCTGCGCACGCGCTCAGTCGCGTTGGCGCACTAAACGTACGAAGAGGACGATTCCGCTAGCGGATCCATAGGATTCAGCGAGCGGTTCCAAAATAATGATTGCACGCTTACAGGGAACCTTGGTTGAAGTAGACCAGCCCCACATTGTTCTCGACGTCG
>JASFWN010000053.1:0-6166 GCA_050049295.1 Pseudomonadales bacterium | reverse complement strand
GATTGGACGACGTCGCCTTCGTTCTTAACAATTTCAGAAATAACGCCGTCGGCTGTAGCCAGTACTTCCAAAACGGTCTTATCGGTTTCGATGTCGACAATCAGTTCGTCGCGTGCAACGGCTTCACCGGGTTGTTTGTGCCAAGTGGCTACGGTGCCCTCTTCGACCGATTCGGGAAACTGAGGTGCATTGATATCTGTCATGGGAATTCCTTTACTTCCTTATCAGCCTTCGATCGCGTCAGCGACCAGCTTTTGCTGTTGTTCAGTGTGTGCGGACATGTAACCGGCCGCCGGCGATGCACTTGCATCACGTCCCGCATAACGCAGGAACAGATTCGGTTTATGAGCCCACAGGGCGCGCAGCATATGATGCTGACTGGAGTACCAAGCGCCTTGGTTCATGGGTTCTTCCTGACACCAAATGACCTCTTCCACTTCTGTGTAGGGGGCCAAAATGGCTTCTAGATCGTCGTGCGGGAAGGGATACAGCTGTTCGATACGAATAATCGCTCGATCCGTAATGCCCAATTCGCGACGATGTGCAACCAAGTCGTAATAGACCTTGCCTGAGCACATCACAATCTTTTTCACGTCTTTCGGATTCAACTCGTCCACTTCACCAATGACGGTTTGGAAACGGCCGTTTGCTAACTCATCCAGCGTGCTGACTGCTTCTTTCTTGCGCAGCAACGACTTGGGCGACATAACGATCAACGGTTTACGCAGCGGGCGCAGTGCCTGTCGACGTAACATGTGGAAGACCTGCGCAGGCGTCGTGGGTACACACACCTGAACGTTGTGCTCGGCACAGAGTTGCAAGAATCGCTCGAGTCGAGCACTGGAGTGCTCCGGACCCTGACCTTCATAACCGTGGGGCAGCAACATGGTTAGACCACACAATCGTCCCCATTTCACCTCACCCGAGGTAATGAACTGGTCGATCACCACCTGGGCGCCGTTTGCGAAATCGCCAAATTGCGCTTCCCAAACCACCAGAGCCTTCGGATCCGTGGTGGCATAACCGTACTCAAATGCCAAGACCGCTTCTTCTGACAAGAAGGAGTCGTACATTTCACAGCGCGGCTGATCTTCGGCCATATGACACAGCGAGTTATAAGATTCGCCGGTTTTCTGGTCATGCACGATGGCATGACGGTGGCTGAATGTACCGCGGCCTACGTCTTGACCGGTAAAACGAATCGGGTGACCGGCTTCTAACAAGGTGCCGTAGGCTAGAGTTTCAGCAAAACCCCAGTTGACCGGCATGGCACCGGAGGCCATTTTCTTGCGATCGTCATACAGTTTGTTGACCTGACGCTGCAAAGTGAAACCTTCAGGCACCTCGGCCAACTGAGTTCCAATACGCTTGATGGTATCGAGGTCACACGAGGTGTCGTATTCCGCTGTCCAGGTATGGCCAAGATAAGGCTTCCAATCCACGAACAAGGCTTCGTTGGGCTCAAGTACCAAGGCATTGGCTACGTGCTGACCGCTCTCTAACGCATCGCGATAACCATTGGCGAGGGTGTCCGCATCCGCTTGAGTGATCAGGCTTTCAGCAATCAACTGATCGGCATACTGCTTACGAGTCGTCGGATGCGCTTTGATGATGCTGTACATCAACGGTTGGGTTGCACTGGGCTCATCCGCTTCGTTGTGTCCGCGACGGCGATAACAAACCAAATCGATTACGACGTCTTTCTTGAACCGATAACGGTAGTCCGTCGCCAATTGGCTGACGAACAAAACGGCTTCAGGATCGTCACCGTTCACGTGGAAAATCGGTGCATCGATCATTTTTGCCACATCGGTGCAGTATTCGGTCGAGCGCGTGTCTTCGGGATTCGAGGTAGTAAATCCAACTTGGTTGTTTACCACGATATGAATTGTACCGCCGGTCTTGTACGCGCGTGTCTGGCTGGCTTGGAAGGTCTCCAGCACGACGCCTTGACCCGCAAAGGCCGAGTCGCCATGCAACGAAATCGGCAACACCATTTCGCGCTCTGTGTCTCCACGGCGATCCTGACGTGCACGCACACTGCCTTCCACCACAGGCGAGACAATTTCAAGGTGTGACGGGTTAAACGCCATCGCCAAGTGGCACTCGCCACCTGGGGTCATCACGTTCGAGCTAAAGCCCTGGTGATACTTTACGTCACCCTGGCCGGTGTACTGAACTTTGCCATCAAACTCGTCAAATAGATCACTGGGATTCTTACCCAGGATGTTAATAAGCATGTTCAAGCGGCCGCGGTGTGGCATGCCAATGACGACCTCTTTAGCGCCTTTACTGCCTGAGCGCTGAATGATTTCGTCGACCATCGGAATCATGCTTTCGCCGCCCTCGAGGCCAAAGCGCTTCACACCCGGATAACGAGACGCCAGGTAATTTTCCATACCCTCAGCAGCCGTCAAACGCTCTAACACATGCTTCTTGGTTTCAGCACTGTAGGCAGGACGGCCTTTAACCGACTCCATGCGTTCTTGAATCCAAAGTCGCTCTTCGGTGTTCACAATGTGCATGAATTCGGCACCAATACTGGCGCAATAGGTGCGCTCTAGCGTATCGACAAGCTCACCTAATTTAATCTGCTCTACACCCATGGTGTTTGATGCGATGTTAAAGGTGGTATCAAAGTCTGATTTGGTCAGCTCAAAGAAGCCCAGATCCAGATCGGGCACCTGGGGGCGCTTTAGCAATCCTAATGGATCGATCTTGGCTTTCTGGTGACCACGAGTTCGATAAGCCTGCATCAGGCGAATAACACGAACCTGCTTACGGTCGTGTTCTGTCGAGACCGCGCTTTGGTTCTGAGCCACTGCACGATGACTGTTCTGCGCAGACAACAAAAACTGTTCACGGACAGTACGATGAGAGTAATCCGCGCCAATGTGCCCTTCGACACTAGGAAGGCCATCAAAAAATTGACGCCACTCCTCGGAAACCGAGGACGGATTGCTTAGATAGCTTTCGTAGAGTTCATCTACAAAGGCTAAGTTGCCACCGGCCAAATGACCGGATGCCCATAGTTGCTCTAACGAGCTGCTAGACATAAGGGTATCTCCCTTGGGTTCGGGAGAAACACTGTTGGTAATTACCCACGGTAAGGCTAATCCCGAACCAAGCCGACGGATCGGCTTCCTTAATAAAATGCACCGAAGTGCGGCCCACTAAGCCAGATTTATCTGCCCCCCGAAATCCTTTCGAAGGTGGCCTTTGCAGTCGGGGCCCGAAGGCCCCAATCGCTATATTAGGTTGCTTGCGTCAACAACATGTCACGAATGTGGCCGATCGCTCGAGTCGGATTAAGACCCTTCGGACAAACGGTGACACAGTTCATGATGCCTCGGCAGCGGAACACGCTGAAGGGGTCGTCTAGGTTCGCCAGACGCTCCTCTGTGGCGGTATCACGCGAATCCGCTAGGAAGCGGTATGCCTGCAACAAACCAGCGGGGCCGATAAATTTATCGGGGTTCCACCAGAAAGAGGGGCATGAAGTTGAACAACAGGCGCACAGGATACACTCGTAGAGTCCATCCAATTTCGCGCGCTCTTCCGGCGACTGAAGACGCTCTTGGCTGCCCGTAGGCGCTTCGTTCTGCAGGAAGGGCTTAATCTTCTGGTACTGGTTGTAGAACAAGCTCATGTCCACTACCAAGTCACGAACAACAGGCAGACCAGGAAGCGGGCGAATGACCAATTCATCACCGCCATTGGTGGCCTCTGAAACCGGCGTGATACATGCCAGTCCATTTTTTCCGTTCATGTTCATGCCGTCGCTACCGCAAACACCTTCACGGCATGAGCGACGATAGACCACAGTCGGATCTTGTTCCTTGATCAGATTGAGCACATCCAAAACCATCAAGTCTTTGCCAGCAGGCAATTCGAGGTTGACGTCTTGCATGTAGGGCTCACGGTCCGTTTCGGGGTTGTAACGATAAACGCTAACTTTCATTTCAATAGTCCCCTTAGTAAGTACGAACGGCAGGTTGGAATGCGTCCATGCCCTTGGGCTGGAAGTTCACCTGACGCTTACGCAATGTCTTGGTCGCAGGATCGAAGATGGAGTGGCACAACCAATTCTCATCATCACGATCCGGGAAGTCGCTACGGCTGTGTGCGCCACGGCTTTCGGTACGCTCATCCGCTGCAATCGCAGTCGCTTCAGCCACCTCGAATAGGTTTTGCAGTTCCAACGCTTCGATCCGAGCGGTGTTGAATGCATTGGACTTATCCGACAGATAAACGTTCTCTACACGAGGACGCAATGCGGCCAGTTCTTCACGACCCTTCTTCATGTATTCGCCATCACGGAATACACCGAAGTAGTTTTGCATGATGGTCTGCAGTTCTTTACGCAGAACCGCTGCGTCGTCACCTGAAGTCGAAGCGTTTACTTTGTTCAAGCGCTCCATAGCACGGTCAATATCCGCTTCTGAAACCGGCGCTTCTTCCATGCCCTGGCCCAGCTGCTCTTCGATGTATAAGCCAGCCGCACGGCCGAATACCACCAGGTCCAGTAAGCTGTTACCGCCCAAACGGTTAGCACCGTGGACCGATACGCAGGCCACTTCGCCACAGGCAAACAAACCGGGGACAATGCTGTCGCTACCTTCAGCATCAGAAACGATCGCCTGACCATGAATATTGGTCGGCACGCCACCCATCATGTAGTGACAGGTCGGAACCACGGGGATCGGAGCAACAGCAGGATCCACGTGAGCGAAGGTTTTTGATAGCTCAGAAATACCCGGTAGACGCTCGTCCAGCAGCTCCTTACCCAGGTGATCCAGCTTCAAGAAAACGTGATCGCCGTCTGGACCCGCACCGCGGCCCTCTAGGATCTCGGTCATCATTGAGCGAGCGACCACGTCACGGCCGGCTAGGTCTTTGGCATTCGGAGCATAACGCTCCATGAAACGCTCGCCGTCTTTGTTAATCAGATAGCCACCCTCGCCACGGCAACCTTCAGTTACCAACGTACCCGCACCGTGAATTCCGGTTGGGTGGAATTGCCACATTTCCATGTCCTGGCAAGGAACACCCGCACGCAATGCCATGCCGATGCCGTCACCGGTATTGATGTGCGCGTTGGTGGTTGATGCATAAATACGGCCTGCACCCCCGGTTGCCAGCACGGTCGCTTTAGCCTTGATCATGACGACTTCGCCGGTCTCGATTTCCATTGCGATCAAACCGACCACAGCACCGTCGTCATTCTTGACCAAGTCAACCGCAAACCATTCGTTTAAGAATACGGTGTTGTTCTTGACGTTGTTCTGATAGAGCGTGTGCAGCAGAGCGTGTCCGGTTCGGTCTGCTGCGGCACAGGTACGAGCGGCCTGACCGCCTTTACCAAACTCTTTGCTCTGACCACCAAACGGGCGCTGATAAATACGACCATTCTCGGTACGGCTAAACGGCAAGCCCATGTGCTCAAGCTCAAAGACCGCCTCGGGACCAACAGAACACATATATTCGATCGCGTCCTGATCACCGATGTAATCCGATCCCTTCACGGTGTCATACATGTGCCAACGCCAGTCGTCGTTCGGATCGGCACTGGCGATGGCACAGGTGATGCCACCCTGCGCTGATACCGTGTGCGAACGAGTCGGAAAGACTTTAGTAATGTTTGCTGTTTTGTAACCTGACTGGGCCAACTGCAGTGATGCACGAAGACCCGCGCCGCCACCGCCTACGATGACGGCGTCAAACTTCATTTCGCGTAATTTGCTCATGCGTGATTAGTTCCCAAATAAGATCGCCACACCCCACACGAGGTATGCGAATAAGATCAGTGCAATCGAGACGATCGCTGCGTAACGAATGCGTACGGGCTTAATGTAGTCCGTTACCACAGTCCACATACCGATCCATGCATGGGCCACGAAAGCCAGGACTGCCAAAAGGCTAAAGATTTGCATCGGCAAGTAATTAAAGAGCGCTGACCAGCTTTCTGCTGTCACGTCATTCATTAACAAATAACCGACGATAAATAGGGTGTATGCCGCCAAGATTACGGCAGAGGCGCGCTGGAAGATCCAGTCAGAGACGCCGTTACGGCTGTAGCCGGTGACTTTAGTTACCATACCCAAACCCCCGACAACACAACGACTGCAACCCCAGAGGCCAATGTGAACTTTGCCGCACCCGGTGC
>JASFWN010000052.1:0-6187 GCA_050049295.1 Pseudomonadales bacterium | reverse complement strand
CTCGCTCGGGCTTGTCGTCGGTCAGCAGAAGCTTGTCCTTTTGACCCAAACAGGCCAACGCCGCCGCCAACTCCAACAGGTCGGTTTCGGTCTCCTCGACGTATTCGGACACCATCTTTTGGAAAAATTCCAATTTAGGGTGCTGTAACGCTTCGCCGATCTCGGCTTTAAAGTCCGCAACTCGCTTGGCGCTGACTTCAGCACGAGTCGGAATTTGCATCTGAGGAATGCGGGCCTTGGTGACGTTTTCGATCGCTCGCAGCAGTCGACGCTCTCGAGGCGCAACAAACAAAACGGCTTTACCGGACCGACCCGCACGACCTGTTCGACCGATACGGTGCACATAGGCCTCGGGATCGATTGGAATATCGTAGTTAATCACGTGTGTCACGCGGGGTACGTCAATACCTCGTGCCGCTACATCGGTTGCCACCAGAATGTCGAGGATGCCTTCTTTGAGCTCGCCAATCGTCTGCTCGCGCAGCTTTTGCGTCATGTCACCGTTGATCGCACGGGCCCGATAGCCACGAGCCTCAAGCTTTTGAGCCATCTCGATGGTCGCGTTTTTGGTTCGTACGAACATCACCAAACCATCGAAGTCTTCAACTTCCAGAATACGCGTCAGGGCATCCAGCTTGTTGGTGCCCTGAACCATCCAAAACGCCTGCTCAATGGAATCCACCACACTGGATTGGGCTTGAATCGCGACCTCTTTGGGTTCGTTCAAATATTGATCAGCCAAGCGGCGAATCGGCTTGGGCATGGTGGCACTAAACAAGGCCACCTGACGCTGTTCTGGAGCGTGCTCCAGAATCCAGGTCACATCATCAATAAAGCCCATACGCAACATCTCATCGGCTTCGTCCAAGACCACCGACTTCAAGGCATCTAACTTCAACGTGCCACGGCGCAGGTGGTCCATCACTCGGCCGGGGGTACCCACCACGACCTGACAACCACGGCGCAGACCGCGCAGCTGGCCGCCCATGGGCTGACCGCCATAAATAGGCAACACATGGAAACCTTTCATCCCCGCGCTGTAAGTCTGAAATGCTTCAGCCACCTGAATGGCCAACTCGCGCGTGGGTGCCAGCACCAGCACCTGAGTCTCATTCGATTTGGGATCAACGCCCGCCAAGGTGGGCAACGCAAACGCCGCGGTTTTACCGGTACCTGTCTGAGCGGTACCCAACAAGTCGTGGCCGTCCAAGATCAATGGAATACTGGCCGCCTGAATAGCCGAGGGCTGCTCGTAGCCGATTTTTGTTAAATTGGAGAGGAGCTGATCGGGCAAACCCAGATCAGCGAAGGTCGTCGTAGGAGTCGTCATCACATGCCTTTAGTGTCGGGCAATCTAGACTCTACACATCCGCCGTCCATTGCCGTATGAAGCGGCCATCAAAGCCGCAAAACCAAGCCATCCCGGCTTGTAGGCGCGCAATATAACACAGACCAAGGTAGTATTCCCGCTGAATTTTGTTGCGGAGCACACAATGAAGATTTACCTATCCGGCGAGATCCACACCGATTGGCGCGAGCAGATCGAAGCGGGCTGCCAGGCGGCGGACTTGGCGGTTGAGTTCTTTGGTCCTGTGACCGATCACGATGCCTCGGATGCGGCAGGCGATTTGCTGGGGGTTCCAGCAGAAAATTTCTGGCGCGACCACCAATCCTCACGAGTGAATTTGATTCGAACCCAAACCTTGATCCAGCAAGCCGACATCGCCGTGATCCGATTTGGGGATAAGTATAAGCAATGGAACGCCGCTTTTGATGCGGGCTATTGCGCCGCTTTGGGTAAGCCTTACATCACACTGCACGCGGATGACATTGTGCATCCACTCAAAGAAGTTGACGCGCAGGCCTACGCCTGGGCACAAACACCGGATCAAGTCGTCGAAATCCTGAAATACGTGCTGTCAAAGTAGCCCGTTGAGGCGCATACTCCTGCGCCTCAATTTTCAAGCACAGGATGGCTGAATGCTGTTTACCGAGTTAGGACTACGCCAGGAACTGCAAGACGCCGTTTCAGACACGGGTTACACAACGCCAACACCAATCCAGGCCCAGTCCATCCCTGCCGTGATGCAAGGGCAGGATGTGATGGCCGCTGCGCAAACGGGCACCGGAAAAACAGCCGGCTTCACGCTGCCCATCCTGCATCGTTTGAGCGAAGGCCGTCGGGCTCAACCCAATCGCTGTCGTGCCCTCATTGTCACGCCAACACGCGAACTGGCCGCCCAGATCCAAGACAATGTCACTCAATACTCGAAGTATCTACCGCTGAAAAGTGAAGTGGTGTTTGGCGGCGTGAAAATTAACCCCCAAATGCAAAAGTTGCGCGGTGGTGTCGATGTTTTGGTCGCAACACCGGGCCGCCTGCTGGATCTGCATGGCCAAAACGCCGTTCGATTCGACGACATCGAAGTCTTGGTGCTGGACGAGGCCGACCGGATGCTCGACATGGGATTTATCCACGACATCCGAAAGATCTTCCGACTGTTGCCACCAAAACGCCAGAACCTGCTTTACTCGGCAACCTTCTCACCTGAAATTCGAGAACTGGCCAAATCCATGGTCAACAATCCCGTCGAAATTTCGGTCACACCACCCAACTCCACGGTCGAGCGAATCGAACAAACAATCTTCCCCTGCAACAAGGGTCAGAAGACGAAGTTGCTGATTCACTTGATTCAAAATCGCGCATGGCATCAGGTGCTGGTGTTTAGCAGAACCAAGCATGGTGCCAACAAAATTGCGACGCAGCTTGAAAAAGCGGGACTGCCGGCGGCCGCCATTCACGGAAACAAGAGCCAAGGTGCTCGAACCCGAGCATTGGCCAACTTCAAATCTGGAACGCTGCAAGTTCTGGTCGCCACCGATATCGCCGCCAGGGGCATTGACATCGACAAGCTACCTTTTGTCGTCAATTTTGATCTACCCAATGTCTCAGAGGATTATGTTCACCGGATTGGCAGAACCGGCCGCGCGGGCGCTGAAGGACTGGCAGTGAGTCTGGTTTGCGATGAAGAATTCAAACTATTGCAGGACATCGAGCGATTGATTCAGTTGGTACTGGATCGTGAAATCGTCGAGGGCTTTGCCCCAGACAAACCGTTGCCGGAATCCAAACTGCTGCCACCTAAACGGGCGCCACGACCCAAGAAACAGAAACCGGCCACACTCGGCTCTGAGCAAAACGAGGGCCTTAAATCAGATCAGGCTCCGCGTCGTAATCGCAATTCTAGACGCCCCAGCCGCAAGCCAAACGGGCAGCGCCGTCAGCCAAATAACACCTGATGCAATATTCGTCCTGGGACCAGGGTGAATGCTCCCGCCAAGACCAGCCCGAAACCGTACAAGCTGGCGAGGGCTTGTTTGTGCCGTTGAATATTGCCTGCACGAGCGGCCTGAATAGCCACAACGAGGGTTCCGAGCGTCAGCAGCGAGAGCAAATGAATCGGGCTGAAGGGGCCAAGTAGCCGAATTTCGAAGATGGCGAAGCTCGATAAGGCCACGATGGCCATCAGCCCGACCCAAGTCCGGCCGAGTAGTCGATGGGACCTACCGCCCTTTTTTCGCATAAATTGACCAGCCCCAATGAGGATCGAGAGCAACGCGCAGTAAGTATGTAGCTGAATAATCCAGGGGGCTTGTAATAAGGCCGTCATACCGCAGCCGGCAAACGTAAAACGAATGTTGTTCCTAAATCTGAGCTATCGCCGATGAAAATTTCACCGCCCGCACCCGCGGCTGCGCGTTTTAAAAGTGCCAATCCCAACCCGTGAGCATCTCCACCACGGCCCGACTTCAAACTGCTAAACATCTTAAACACTCTCTCCCAATCCTGCTCTGGAATGCCAGGGCCGTCATCGGCTATCTTAAGCTCGACACTATCACCGATTCGCTGGCCTACAATAGCGATATGTCCAGAAATCCGGTGGTGATGCTTGATCGCGTTCATCAATAAGTTTCGAAACATCAGCTCTACCAGCGGCTCCGGTGCATACACATCCGGAAGCTCTCCAATCGAAACGGAAAAGTCACCCGTCTGATAGGTGGCCCAAGCCGCCACCGCTACCTCTCGCGTGTTTACTCGAGTAGGTTTTGAATCGGACCGCCCGATGCGTGAGTACTGCAACAACCCTTTGAGCATGCGATCGAGGTTTTGCGACAAAACCTGAATACGATCAAGGTAACCTCGGTGCTCATTGTCCAAGGATTTGGCTTCCTCGCTGAGGATTTCAGCGTACTGGGAAATTGAGCGCAGCGGAGAGCGCAAATCATGCGCAGCTGCAAACGCAAATTCATCCAAATCCTTGTTACTTCGTTCTAACAGCGTCGCCTGATACGCAGCCGCTTCTGAGGCGGCTTTTTCGGCATTTAATTGCTCACTCAATGCCGCTTGAGCAGTTTGTTGAGCTTTGAACCACTGAAAAGACACATACCCCATCAGCAACATCAAGAGTGCCCAAGCTGGCCAGGCGACAATATATAAGTCTCGAGCCGCTGCACTCACCATGGCTCTCGGCCAATGCTTCACGACCACCAAGTCTGGAGCAATAACCGGTAGCTCCAAGTTAGCTAAGGTTACCTTTGCCCATGTAACCTGCCCAAAAGTCCCGGCCAGCGAGCCCGTTGAATCGTTTTGCATTTCAGATCGATACGCGGCTAAAGGCCCCTCAGCATCGATCGGGACTCCCAACTGATTCGCCCAAGCTTGAGCACCGTTAGGACCCAGAACCCACTGATTTGGAGAAGAGAAAAAACCAAGCCTTTGCGATTCATCAACCTTGGCTAATACATTAGCCAAAATGGGTCGGGCATCGTAATTTAAAATCAAAATACCCTGGTCCAATTCACCCGGGATGGGTGTTACAAAACGCACCGTTGGCCGCAGTGGATATTCAACCTGGCCCTGCTCGACATTCAGGTCAATTGGGGAAACCCATATATAGTCCCCGGTTAACGTTTGGGTAGATTGGAAGTAGTCACGTCCGGATTTGTTTTGTAAGAATTTATCTTCAATTCGAAAAACTTGATCGGCTTCACGTTGTAACCTGACTCGCTCGAGCCCCTCAGCGTCGATCCAGCGTGCCTGATGAATGTTTTCATCAATCAGCATGAGAGTCTGGAATAGTTCTTGAAGACTTTCAGTTTGACCACGAACGCCCGCGGCTACTCTAGGGTCATTACGAATACGCGCTAGCTGGTTCAGACCATCGGCTAGCTCGGAGCGAATAGCGAAAGCACCGATCACGGCCTGACGCTGATCACTCAAAGATTGTTGTTGCAGGTCGGCATCCAAAATACTTTCAGCCAACCAAGCGGTTGCAGTTGCACCCAGCAGTACGAACAGTCCGAAAAACTTAATCCACGGATTCAAAACGCGTCCCTGTCACCTGTCTAAACAGGTTTAAAACTACGTTATCGGATCAAGATTGCGCGGAAGTCATTCACATTTGTTTGCGTTGGTCCGGTAATTACTTGATCGTTGAGTTGTTCAAACCAACCATGCCCGTCGTTGTTTTCGATCGCTCGCTCGACCGGATAACCCAAGTGGCGAGCTCGAGACAGGGTCTTCGAATCTATGTACGCGCCCGCAATTTCCTCAGCTCCATCAATGCCATCGGTGTCACAGGCCATTGCGGTAACGCCCTCTGATTGGCCCAAGGCTTGTGCCAAAGCCATTAAGAACTGAACATTGCGCCCTCCCCGACCCTGCCCGGTCACCCGCACACTGGTTTCGCCCCCAGACAGTAACAATGCGGGTTTCGACACGGGGCGGTCATAGGCCTTGATCTGCTGCGCAATACCCGCCATGACCTTAGCTACTTCGTTGGCATCTCCTTCGATAAAGCCACCCAAATTGAGGATATTTAGCCCATGTTGCTCAGCCCGCTCTTGAGCAGCTCGTAGACTTTGCTCCGGCGTCGCAATCAAATGAAATTCACCCTTACAAAGCGCCGGCGTTGCCTGAGGCGAGCTGAGAAATGAATCCAAGTTAGGATCGATTGAAATATCGAACTCATCGAGTAGCCGGCGGACATGATCGACGCCCGTTGGATTGCTGACCGTTGGACCACTGCCAATATCCGCCGGCACATCACCGGTCACATCCGAGATGGCCAAGGTAATTTGCTGTGTTGTGTTGCAGGCCTGAGCCAACCGCCCGCCCGCAATCTTT
>JASFWN010000051.1:0-6212 GCA_050049295.1 Pseudomonadales bacterium | reverse complement strand
GAAGCGCGTGCGATTGAGTTTTATCGATTGTTGTCGAGCTTTGACTACATGTCTTCAACGCCGACCCTGTTCAATGCCGGCACGCTACGCAGCCAGCTATCCAGCTGCTACCTGACCACGGTTCCGGACGACCTATCCGAAATCTACGGTGCGATTCGTGACAACGCCTTGTTGTCTAAATTCGCAGGCGGCCTGGGCAACGACTGGACACCGGTCCGCTCACTGGGTAGCCGAATCAAAGGCACCAACGGTAAGAGCCAGGGCGTCGTGCCCTTCTTGAAGGTAGCCAACGATACGGCGGTTGCGGTCAACCAAGGTGGCAAGCGCAAGGGCGCTGTCTGTGCCTACCTAGAAACTTGGCATCTGGACATCGAAGAGTTCCTAGAGCTTCGTAAGAACACCGGTGACGAGCGTCGTCGTACACACGACATGAACACCGCCAACTGGGTACCGGACCTATTCATGAAGCGGGTCTTCAATGACGAGGAATGGACGCTGTTCAGCCCTTCTGATTGCCCGGATCTGCACGATCTGTACGGCAGCGCCTTTGAAAAGCGCTACAACGAATACGAGGAAATGACCCGTAACGGTCAGCTGACGCTATTCCGCCGCGTCAAAGCAGCCGATATCTGGCGCAAGATGCTAAGCATGCTGTTCGAAACTGGCCACCCTTGGGTGACCTTCAAGGACAGCTGCAACCTGCGCTCGCCCCAGCAGCACGTCGGCGTGATTCACAGCTCGAACCTGTGCACCGAAATCACCCTGAACACCTCGATCGACGAAATTGCGGTTTGTAACCTGGGTAGTGTGAACCTAAAAGCCCACGTCTCACGTGACGGCGGCTTGGATCATGCCAAGTTGAAGGAAACCATCACGACCGCCATCCGCATGCTGGATAACGTGATCGATATCAACTACTACTCGGTTCCTCAGGCCAAAAACTCGAACCTGAAGCACCGCCCGATCGGTTTGGGTTTGATGGGCTTCCAGGACGCGCTGTACGAAATGGGTTACGCCTACGGCAGTCCCGAAGCCGTCCAGTTTGCGGACGAGTCTATGGAAGCAATCAGCTATTACGCGATTGAAGCCAGCAGTGACTTGGCCGCTGAGCGCGGTCAATACCAGACGTATCAGGGTTCGCTATGGGATCAGGGCATCTTCCCGGTCGACAGCCTAGACATCCTTGAGCGTGAGCGTGGCAGTGACTACATCAAAGTGGATCGCAGCGCAGCGATGGACTGGACGCCGATCCGTGAAAAGGTCAAGCGTCAGGGCATGCGTAACTCGAACGTCATGGCCATCGCCCCGACCGCGACCATTGCCAACATTACCGGTGTTAGCCAGTCGATCGAACCGACTTATCAGAACCTGTATGTGAAGTCGAACCTGTCGGGCGAGTTCACTGTCGTGAACCCTTACCTGGTCAAGGAACTGAAAGAACGCGGTCTGTGGGACAGCGTGATGGTCAACGACCTGAAATACTTCGACGGCAGCGTACAGCAGATCGATCGCATTCCTGCCGACCTTAAGGCGCTGTTTGCCACGGCGTTTGAAGTGGAGCCCCGTTGGATTGTCGATGCGGCCAGCCGCCGTCAAAAGTGGTTGGATCAGGCTCAATCATTGAACCTATACATCTCAGGCGTCAGCGGTAAGAAACTGGACGTGACCTACCGCATGGCTTGGTTCAGTGGTCTGAAAACCACGTATTACTTGCGCGCCATGGGTGCCAGCAGCACCGAGAAGTCCACAGTGGCTTCTCGACCCGCTGCGGATAAAGCACCGACGCCCGCACCCGCGGTGGCTGCTCCTGCAGCGGCCCCTGCTCCTGCTGCTCCCAAGGCAGCAGCCACGGACTTTGAATTAGGCGAAGGACAAGCCGTACCCAAAGCCTGCTCTCTGGACGATCCAGATTGCGAAGCTTGCCAATAACAATTACTGTATAAATATACAGATAGAGGATATTGAAGATGCTAAGTTGGGACGAATACAACGACGACGATACCGCCGTAGCGGCTGCGCCAACACCCGCACCGGCAGCCCCTGCACCGGCCGCACCAAAAGCACCGGTGGCCGCTGAACCGGCTCCGGTTGCTGAAGCCGCACAGGCGCCCGTAGCAACCAAGCCTGCACCGAAAGCAGAGGCACCGGCTGGCGCTTCGACCAGCCCGATCAAGCCGGTATTGCGCGTCGATGGCGCCGTCAGCTACGACAGCGTTCAAGCACATATTGATGCAATGAACACCAAGGAAGCCGAGGAAGAAATCCTGCAAGGTGCAGAAAGCCGCATCAAAATCTCAGACAAGGCGATGATTAACTGCCGCGCTGACGTAAACCAGTTGGTGCCCTTCAAATACGACTGGGCTTGGCAGAAGTATTTAGACGGCTGCGCCAACCACTGGATGCCGCAGGAAATCAATATGACCGCAGACGTCGCGCTGTGGAAAAACGAAGAAGGCCTGACCGATAACGAGCGCATGATTGTTAAGCGTTCATTAGGCTTTTTCTCGATGGCCGACACGGTCGTTGCGAACAACTTGGTATTGGGCATTTACCGTCACATCACCAACCCTGAGTGCCGCCAGTACCTACTGCGCCAGGCATTTGAAGAGGCGGTTCACAGCCACACCTACCAGCACGTCGTGCAGTCGCTAGGTATGGACGAGACCGAGATCTTTAACATGTACCACGAAGTGCCTTCGGTTTCGAAGAAAGCGCAGTGGGGCCTGGAAAAGACCTTTGAAATCTCGAACCCTGATTTCAAAACCGGCACTGAAGAGGCGGATCGCGCGTTCTTGCGTAACCTGATCGCATACTACTGTGTGATGGAAGGCATGTTCTTCTATTGTGGCTTCAGCCAGGTGCTGTCACTGGGTCGTCGTAACAAGATGACCGGTACCTCTGAGCAGTTCCAATACATCATGCGTGACGAGTCTGCGCACGTTGCCTTTGGTGTGGAAGTGATTAACTCGATCATCAACGAGAACCCCAATTTGTGGGACGAGCAGATGCAAGCGGATGCTCGCCAGCTGATCTTGGAAGGTCTGTATCTGGAAACACTGTACGCTCGTGACACGATGCCGACCGGCGTGTTGGGCATGAATGCAGGGATGATGGAAGACTACCTAAAGTTCATCGCAAACCGCCGCCTGACTCAGATCGGCCTAAGCGAAGAATTCCCAGGCGTGAACAACCCCTTCCCTTGGATGAGCGAAATCATCGACATGAAGAAAGAGAAAAACTTCTTCGAGACTCGCGTCATCGAATATCAGGTAGGCGGCGCTCTAAGCTGGGACTAAGTCCACCTGAATCAAAAAAGGCCGCATTCGCGGCCTTTTTTATGACTCACCGACGGCCTTTCGACGGTCCATCATCAATCGCGCGCGAACACCCAGACTGAGTGCGGGCTCAGGCGGCAACCAATTCGGGCTTGGACGCCCTGCAATGCGGTCCTGAGTGTCTGTCGCCTGCCCCATGCACAGATGCGCCAGCTCTCGCCCGAACAAACAACCCAATCCAATACCACCGCCGTTGTAACAACCGGCCTGATAAATTCCGGGTTCTAGCGTCCCAAACACATTGGCGCTGTTACCGCTAATACCGGTCAGCCCGCCCCAGGTCGATTCCAACATATCCGGCTGCACCCAAGGAAAACGAGCCTGTAACCGTCCAAGGTGCCACGGCAAATAACCTTGTGGATTGCCGCCTAACGCTCGCTTCACCTCGCAGGTATTGCGGATCATTAAACGACGGTCTGAAGTCCAGCGAACCGTGGCCCCCATGGCCTGAGCACTGAGCAGACCAAATTCATCTGGCGCGTCCGGCCACTCCTCAACGGAAATAGGCCGAGTCAAACTCGCAGTCAGATAAAGTGGGAACAGACGCTTATTGCCAAAATCTCGAATCAGACCATTGGTGCAAACCAACATAGACTTGCATTGTAGGGTGGCGTGGGCAGTCTCTACCGTGATGCCCTTAGCGCCACCCCGAAACGAAGTGACCGGCGTATCGCCAAAAATAGGAACCTCAACGGCAGCCAATAAACCCTGGGCCAATTTGGCAGGCTGAAGCATGACCGCCCCCGCCGTCCAAACGCCATGGGTGTAGTAGTCCGTGCCTAGGCGCTTCGCTAACTCAGCGCCATCCATGACCTTATGCTGTAAACCTAATGACCCTAGCGTTTCGCTGAATCGTTCGAGTTTGTTCCGTTGAGCTGCACCATGGCCAACATGAAATTTACCGCAGGGATTCCAATCACAATCGATTCCCAGCTCAACCACTTGCTGGGCCACATACTCCAAGGCCTCGCGATTCAGCTTGTATTTGGATTGATAAGCCTTCAGTCCATCGTCCGACAGATGCCCATCATTCAGCGTTGAATCCACCAAATAACCGGAGTTTCGGGAACTGGCTCCCTGACCTGGCTGCAGTGCATCAATCACGATCACAGATTGATCAGGATAGTGTTTTTGAAAGGTCAGTGCGGCACTCAGCCCGGTGTAGCCACCACCGACGATCAAGACGTCACAAACACGGTTTTCGGTTAAGGGTTCATGACGATGAACCGCAATCTCTTGCTGCCAACCGTTGGTTTGATCTTGCTTAGGAATTCGCATTCGTGGTGTATACCACGGGCTTTCCTGATATTCGATAAAAAGCGATTTGACTATGGCCAGCTGCCTTGGCGGCACCCATGGCGTAATCGGCTTGCTCGAGCAATGTATTAAAGCAATCGGCTGTGGCTGGCCCTACGGCCATGCCGATACCTACGGTCAATTTACCTTGGGTATTCGAGGGGGTGGTGACTTCTAATTCATCCAGCGTGTCGATGATGGTTTGAGCCACCGCGCGGGCTTCACCCACACCTTGGTTAGGCAGACACACCACGAACTCTTGCCCGCCGTAGCGAACCGCAAAGTCGGTATCGATATTGACGCTAAATCGAACGGCCGCGGCCACGGTTTGTATCGCCACTTCCCCGTGGGTACGACCATGGTGGTCGATGTAAGCGCCTAGGTTTTCGATATCGATGGCCAGGACACATAGATTTTCTGTACTGGGCAAACGCTCGGCCAACGCATCCTGTAGACCACGAGCATTCATTAAACCGGTCAACTCATCGACAACGACGTCTCGTTTCAGACCTTGATTCTCGTCTAACAGCTTCCGGCGCTGCATAACCAAACGCTCAAAGGCCTTAAGCTGAGCTTGAAGGACCGGGGGTACAACTGGCTTAACCAGCACTGCATCGCCGCCCTTTAACAGCGATTCCGCTTGTTTTTCCGAGGAGGCACCGGTCAAAAAGATGGTCGGCAGACGAGCATCCCCGTCGCCTTCTAGCTCGCGTAGCTGGTCAATCAGCTCGATCCCGCTCATCTCGGGCATATTAATGTCCGAGATCAACACATCGACCAAGTCCTGTCGCATACTTGACAGCGCTTGAGCCGGATCCTGCAGGTAGGAGGCTTCAATATCGGGCATGTCGGACAAAACGCGACGAATTTGCATCAAGTCGTCAACGCTGTCGTCAAGTACTAGGACTTTCATACAGTGGGTTATACATACTGGAAAGTACTTACGCAAGGCGTATTGGACCACGACACCGCTAGACGAAAGGCGTACAATCCCGTCCACAAAATAAACCAACGACTAACGAGCCATGAACGCCAAAGCACATCCGTTGTTTAGCTATAAAAAGCATTGGGCCCATAAGTTCGGACCTGCACCCTTCCTCCCGATGTCACGCGAGGAAATGGATCAGTTGGGTTGGGACAGTTGCGACGTCATCATCGTGACAGGAGACGCGTACGTCGATCACCCCAGCTTTGGCATGGCGGTCATTGGGAGAACGCTAGAGGCCCAAGGCTTCCGGGTTGGAATCATCGCGCAACCGGATTGGAACAGCGCAAAAGATTTCATGAAGCTGGGTAAACCCAATCTGTATTTTGGCGTCACGGCCGGCAATATGGACTCGATGGTCAACCGCTACACCAGCGATCGGAAAATTCGTTCCGACGATGCCTACACGGCGGGCGGCATGGCGGGTAAGCGTCCGGATCGCGCAACACTGATTTATACCCAGCGCTGTCGCGAAGCCTTCAAAGACGTGCCTGTCGTGATCGGCGGAATCGAGGCCAGCCTGCGCCGTGCGGCTCAGTTTGATTATTGGCAGGAAAAGGTTCGCCGCAGTGTGCTGCTGGATTCCAAAGCTGACA
>JASFWN010000050.1:0-6231 GCA_050049295.1 Pseudomonadales bacterium | reverse complement strand
CGGAATGTCGATGGCAGACTGCACCGCATCGAAACACATGTGCATGGTGTTGGCGCCGATCGCAATACTGCCAGCACCGGCTTGCTCAAGCCCCCGGGCATTGTCCGCCAGAATGCGCCCCAGCGTTGCCCAGTCTTCGTTGGCTTGCGCTTTGGCAATGGGCGCGAAATCGACACTGTGTATCAGCATGGGTGCGCTATGCAGGCCGCCGAGTTTCTGCTGATAGGCTCGATTGAGCTTTTCATAATAGTGGGTCGTACTCACCCAGGAAGTGCCACCCAATAATCCAACGGGCTTCATTATCGCCTCACTCAAGTTTACTATGCGTTTTTTCTTCAATGATTCCTGCCAGCATGAGCGAAACACCCCAGCATTTCATTGCCGAGGCGATCCAGTCGGATCTGGCCAGCAAAAAACACGATAGCATCGTCACGCGATTCCCGCCCGAGCCCAATGGCTACTTGCATGTGGGCCACGCCAAGTCGATCTGCCTTAACTTTGGCATCGCCCAAGAATTCGGTGGCGTCACGAATTTGCGTTTCGATGACACCAATCCGGAAAAAGAAGATCAGGAATACATTGACGCGATTCGCCGCGATGTAGAGTGGTTGGGCTTTAAGGCGGCGAAAGAATGCTATGCCAGCGATTACTTCGAGCAGTTGTATGCCTGGGCTCAGGATTTGATCGAGCGCGATCTGGCGTACGTTGATGAACTCAATGCCGAGCAAATGCGTGAGTACCGTGGAACGCTTAAACAGCCCGGAAAGAACAGTCCCTTCCGGGATCGCCCCGCCGCTGAATCGCTGGAGCTATTTGCCGGTATGCGTGCCGGTCAGTTCGATGAGGGCACTTACATCCTGCGGGCCAAGATCGATATGGCTCATCCCAACATCAATATGCGGGACCCGGCGTTGTATCGCATTCGCAAGGCGCATCATCCGCGTACCGGCGATACTTGGAATATCTATCCGACTTACGACTTCGCCCACGGCCAATCGGATGCGATTGAAGGCATTACTCACAGCCTGTGCACACTCGAATTTGAAGACCACCGTCCGCTGTACGAGTGGTTCATTCAAAACCTACCCGTGCCCGCCCAGCCGCAGCAAATTGAATTTAGCCGCCTGCAACTTGAGCACTGCCTGACGAGTAAACGCAAATTGCTGGCGTTGGTGTCCGAGGGTCACGTACGGGGTTGGGACGATCCCCGTATGCCGACGATCAGTGGCATGCGTCGTCGTGGATTTACCCCCGCGTCGATCCGTGATTTTTGCTCGCGCATTGGTGTGACTAAGAAATCCAACACCATCGAGATGTCGTTGCTCGAGACCTGTCTGCGTAGCGACTTGGAAAACACGGCTCGCCGCGGATTTGCCGTTCAGGACCCGATTAAGCTGACGATCACTAACTGGCCTGCCGACGAAGTGTTAGAGCTGAACGCGCCCTGGCACCAGCGCGTGGCCGAGTTGGGCTCCCGGACACTCAAGTTCGATGGCTCGCTGTATATCGATGCAGCGGATTTTGAAGAGGTTCCACCGCCGAAGTTTTTCCGCCTAAAGCCCGGTGGCAGTGTGCGTCTGAAATACGCCTTCATTATCGACTTCCAAGAATTGATCAAAGACGAGCAGGGCAACATCGTCGAGATTCTGTGCACCTACGATCCGGCGACACGTAGCGGTCAGGATGAGTCCGGTCGTAAGGTCAAAGGCACCATTCAGTGGGCACCCAGCAACGCCGTGGCATCCGAGCTGCGCCTGTATGATCGATTGTTCACAGACGCTAACCCGACGGGCGATAACTTGGCCGAAGAGCTCAATCCTGAGTCATTGGTGGTTAAACACGGTTTGGTAGAGCCCGCGCTAGCCGAAGTTGAAGTGGGTGAAATCGTTCAGTTTGAACGGGTCGGCTTCTTTCGCAAGGACGAAGATTCGTCCCATCAACCCGTATTCAACCGAGCGGTCACGCTAAAGGACGGTTGGGCGAAGGTGCAAAAGAAGGGCAGTTAAAAACGAAATTTGAGCTGGAAATTTAAGACCGGCTCAGATGCCGCGTCGGTCTCCAGCGCCTCCGCGGTGCAGGCGTCAGGTTTGCAGCGACGAGTGCGTTCAACCCAGCCCAAATCAGCGGATAAGTCCAAGGCGCCCATCTGACCTGCCACACCGATCCCAAGGTACGGGGCCGCGTCTTCCAAGTCGGTTCCTGCAAATTGGCCACTGGGTTGTTCGCTGTCGACCACGAAACCGCCTGAGAATCTGAGGCCTAGCGGCCCCGCAGGTGAGTTGGCGATAATGGCTTCGCCCTGAGTGGCGTGATTGTCCGTAAATTGTTTGGGCGCGACCATACCCCCGCCGAGCGTTTCAGCGGCAAAGGCCGGCGCAATACATAGCGCCATCCAACATCCGATTGCGACTCTGATCATAAATTAAACATAGCACAGGAAGTTCCCTTGATCCTTTGAAGAAGGTCAAGAAATGTGTTGCAGTTCGCGGTCGACAATTTAGAGCGCTTACCGCATATTATGCACCCAACTCAGAGGTCCCTATGCTCCACCACGTCGTACTTTTCTCCGCCAAAAAGCCCGAAGATGCCGAGGCCATTTTTCAGGGATTAAAAGTCCTTGAAGGTATTCCGCATTCGGAAAAGCTCGTGGTGACGAAAAACATCAAGCGTGATCAAATCAGTGTCGAGATTGATGTGGTGGTATTTGGACTGTTCAAAGACGAAGCACAGTTGGCCGACTATAAATCGCATCCGCTGTACCAAGAATCGATCGACCGGGTCCGCCCATTGCGAGACACTCGAGCGGTGGCGGATTTCTACATCGAGGAGTAATTCATGCGAGTATTAGCGATCTGTATGCTAGTCAGTGGATGCGTGCCCTTTGTTCCCATTATCTGAATTATTGCTAGGTCTGCTATTGGCCACGGCGGCCGCCTTCGCGGTTTGGTATTTTGCTCAGGCCCGAACACAGGCTGCTCAGGCCAATGCACTTCGAGCTGAGCGCGATCAGTTGGCGGACAGGCTCACCCAGGCCGAGCTCACCTTGGCCGAGTCCAAAGGCCGGGAAGCCTTAACTCAGCAATTGCGTAATGATTTGGATGCCAAATCCCAAGCCCTGGTTCAAGCCGAGCACGAGCTATCTACACTGCGTGCAAGAGAAGCCGAATTAAACGCCCGCAAAGAAGAATTGCAGAGCTCGTTTGAAACTCAAAAGAAAGCCTTGCAGGCGGAATTTAAGACGCTATCCGAGTCGATTCTTCAATCCCGCACCGAGCAGTTTAAGAAAGATTCGCAGGAATCCCTCGGGCATCTGCTGAATCCGTTGCGCGAACAAATCAGTGCCTTTCAAAAACGTGTAAACGAAGTACATCAGGACAGCTCGAACGCCAATTCGGCGCTGAAAAACGAGCTCGAGAACCTAAAAAGTTTGAACCAACGCATCACTGACGAGGCCAGTAATCTGACACAGGCTTTGAAAGGTGACAGCAAAGCGCAGGGCAATTGGGGCGAGACCCAATTAGAAATGATCTTGGATCGTTCAGGACTGATCAAGGGTCAAGAATACCTTCGAGAACACCCATTGACGGACGAGCAGGGTGGATCGTTTCGCCCCGACTTTATCGTCAACCTGCCCGAAGGTCGCCACCTGATTATTGATTCTAAAGTCAGCTTGGTGGCTTGGACGGAATATGTCGAAGCCGAGGACGAGCCCTCTCGTGAACAGGCACTCAAACGTCTAGTTAATAGTATGGGCAAGCACGTTGATTCGTTGGCCGGTAAAGATTATTCGCGCCTGATTGGGTTGCGCTCACCTGATTTTGTGCTGATGTTTATGCCGATCGAGCCCGCGTTTTTAGCGGCGGTTCAATACGATTCGGGGCTGTTCAATCGAGCCTTCGAAAAAGGCGTTATCGTTGTGGTGCCCTCAACCTTGCTCGGTACGCTTCGGACCGTGGCCAACCTGTGGTCGTTGCAGAAGCAGGGCGAGAATGCGGCGGAAATTGCCGATCAAGCGAGCAAGCTCCAGGACAAGCTTCGGATCTTTATGGAAAAATTTGAGCGGGTTGGGAGTCAAATGGCGACCGCGCAAAAAACCTACGATGAGGCGATCAAGACTTTGTCCGGACGGGGCGGCTTGACCAGCGTGGTCAGCCAATTCGAACGCAAGGGCGTCCGTTTTAAGCAAAATTTGCCGGAGCTGAATGTCGATGATGACGCTCCCGACAACGAATCGGATTCGCTATGATTTCACGCTCGCAAAACCGACAATAAAACTATGAGTGCACCCCAAACAAGCCTTCCCGGCTGGATCGATTACGGCATCATTCCGCTGACCAACTTGCTGCTGGCTTTGTTGGTCGCAGGATCTTTGGTGGTATTGATTGGCGAAAGCCCGGTTGAGGCGGTTCAATTGATGTTACAAGGCTCGCTCGGTTTTGGTGAGGGGATCGGCTTCACCTTGTTTTACGCGACCAGCTTTATTCTGACGGGGTTAGCCGTCGCGGTCGCCTTCCACGGTGGACTGTTCAATATCGGTGGCGAGGGCCAGGCGTACTTTGCTGGTTTGGGCGTGGCGCTGGTCGCGCTGTCGTTTGACACCAGTTTGCACTGGTCGATGGTGATGCTGATCGCGACTCTGGCTGCTGCGCTGTTTGGTGGTGCTTGGGCGTTAATTCCGGCTTGGTTGCAGGCGCGCCGGGGCAGCCACATCGTTATTACGACCATCATGTTTAACTTTATCGCCAGCTCACTGATGGTGTATTTGTTGGTCAATGTACTGAGTCCGGCCGGCTCAATGGCGCCGGAAACCCGTACCTTTGAGGAGGCGGGCCGGATTCCAAAACTAGACGGATTCATGTCTTGGTTTGGCGTGGACATTGGCTCTGCACCGTTAAACCTGACCTTTTTTATCGCGCTCGCAGCCTGTGTCTTGGTTTATCTCCTGATTTGGAAAAGCCGTTTGGGTTATGAGATCCGAACTTTTGGCGCCAGTCCGAATGCGGCCACCTATGCCGGCATTAATCCCGTGCGCATTACGCTGATCACCATGATGATTTCAGGGGCACTGGCCGGGCTGATGGCGCTGAACCCGGTGATGGGAGATCAGGCACGGTTGAATGTCGAGTTTGTTGGTGGGTTTGGCTTTGTTGGTATTGCGGTGGCTCTGATGGGCCGAGCCCATCCGGTGGGCATTGTGCTGGCCTCAATTTTGTTTGGCATGCTGTATCAAGGTGGTGCTGAACTGGCCTTTGAAAAACCCAACATCACCCGTGACTTAATCATCGCAATCCAAGGCTTGGTGATCTTGTTTGTTGGGGCGTTAGAGCATCTGACCCGACCCTTTATCGCCAAAAGTTATCTGCGGATGAGGGCCGCCTGATGGACGCATTTCAGACCCTAATCTTGATTCTGGATAGTACGCTGCGATTGTCGGCGCCACTGCTTTTGGCTTGCTTGGCGGGTTTGTACAGTGAGCGAGCCGGCGTATTCGACATCGGCCTTGAAGGTAAAATGCTAGCGGCAGCCTTTGCGGCGGCGGCCGGCGCTGCGGTTTGGGGCAGCGCTTGGCTTGGGCTGGCTGCCGGCATCATCACGTCTATCGTGCTGGCGCTGGTGCACGGGTTTGCCTGCATTACACATCGGGGCAATCAGATCGTGTCCGGTGTGGCCATTAACTTTATTGCGCTTGGCATGACCGCTTTGTTGGGGCAAGCCTGGTTTAATCGAGGCGGCCGCACACCGCCTCTATCGAGTGAATCGCGCTTTGGTGATTTGCTATTTCCCGGAGCCGAATGGCTAGCCGATGTCCCGCTTATTGGTGGCCTCTATTCTGAGCTGCTCAGTGGGCATAACGGTTTGGTCTACGTCGCATTTCTGGCGGTTCCTTTGACGGCATGGATCCTTATGCAGACTCGTTTTGGCCTTAGGCTGCGGGCGACGGGCGAAAATCCGGCCGCAGTCGATACCGCCGGTATCTCCGTGACACGGATTCGCTACCAGGCAGTGATTTGTTGCGGACTTCTTTGTGGTTTGGCGGGGGCCTATTTGTCGATTGCCCAAACCGCTGGATTTGTTCAAAACATGACCGCGGGTAAAGGCTTTATCGCGCTGGCGGCCTTGGTCTTTGCCAAGTGGCGACCGGTTCAAGCGATGTTTGCGTGCCTGCTGTTTGGTTTTCTGGACGCGGTCGCGATTCGGATGCAGGGCGTTGAGCTGGCCGGTTTTGCGGTG
>JASFWN010000049.1:0-6271 GCA_050049295.1 Pseudomonadales bacterium | reverse complement strand
TGCCTATCGCCCAAACCGGCTCATACGCCACCATCAAGGTAGAGTCGACCGGCACTCGATTCAAGACCGGCTCCAACTGAGCCATCACGGTCTCGACGTCATTACCCGCCTCGCGCTCGTCCAGGGTTTCACCGACGCATACGATCGGCACCAGTCCCGCGCTTACCGCGGCTAGGGCTTTTTCCGCCACCCATTGACTGGACTCTTGCTGACGCTGCCGCCGTTCAGAGTGGCCAACCAGAACGTACTGGCAACCAAACTCAACGACCTGCTGTGCACAAAGATCTCCAGTCGTGGCGCCGAATCCACCCTCACTGATGTCCTGAACGCCAAACCCGATTGCGCTATCACGCAATTGACCACTGACTTGCGGAACATAAAGTGCCGGCGGGAATACCGCGACCCCATCCTGGTTACACTGGTCTACCAACTGCTGGGTCAAGGTATTCACCTCATCGCTCAGCAAGTGCGTTTTCCAGTTTCCTGCTACAAAAAAACTCATGCACTGCCCGTCTTTAAGGTCGCGCAGACTATCATCGGGCAGTGAGCTTTGTCTATTGGCAGAGCTCAGATTCGACCACTTTTGCAATGGCTTGAGCATGGTCATTCGCCATCGCCGCGTCGTCGGCCTCTACCATCACTCGAATCAAGGGTTCAGTACCCGAGGGGCGCAACAAAACCCGCCCTCGCTCGCCCATAGCCGCCTCGGCACTTTCGACTGCAGATTGAATTCCAGCTTGCGTACTCAGATCGACTTTTTCATCCACGCGAACGTTGATCAATCGCTGTGGATACAACTGCATCACCCCGGCCATTTCGGCCAAGGTTTTGCCGCTCATTCGCATGGCTGACACCACCTGAAGCGCAGTCACAATCCCATCACCGGTGCCGGTCGCGTGTCCGCAGACGACGTGCCCACTGGATTCGCCACCCAGACCCCAATTTCTAGAGACCATTTCTGCGACCACGTAACGGTCACCCACATTGGCTCGGGCAAAAGGTACATCTAGCTCTTTCAGACTGAGTTCAAGCCCCAGATTACTCATCAGAGTTCCAACAACACCACCTTGCAAGCGCCCCTGATCGAGTAGATGGCGCGCAATGATGAACAGGATTTGATCGCCGTCTACGACGCTGCCTTGATGGTCAACCATAACCACCCGGTCCGCATCGCCGTCTAACGCCACACCTAAGTCGGCACGATGTTGCTTAACCGCAGCCTGCAGCGCTTCGGGATGTGTCGAACCCACGTCCTTGTTGATATTGAGACCATCCGGTTCATTGCCGATGGTGAATACTTCTGCACCGAGCTCACGGAATACCGCGGGGCCAATTTTGTAGCCTGCTCCGTGAGCACAATCCAAAACAATACGCAGACCAGCCAGCGACTGATCGGCCGTGTAGGTCGATTTACAAAATTCAATGTAACGGCCGATTGCATCGTTGATACGACGTGCCTTACCTAACTGAGCTGGATCCGCCACAACAACCGGCTGATCGACTAAACGTTCAATTTCCGCCTCCAACTCGTCGCTCAATTTTTTGCCGTCCGGGCCAAAAAACTTCACACCGTTATCGTGGAAAGGATTGTGACTGGCACTAATCACGATACCGGCCTGAGCCGCAAAGGTTCGGGTGAGATACGAAACTGCCGGTGTCGGAACGGGACCCAGTAATAAGGTATCCATACCCGCGGCACTCAGCCCTGCTTCTAATGAAGCTTCAAACATATAGCCTGAAATTCGAGTGTCTTTGCCGATCAGGACCTTGCCGCCCTGTTCACCTAACACCTGGCCCGCGGCCCAACCTAACTTGAGCATGAAGTCCGGAGTGATTACGCCTTTGCCTACCGTGCCCCGAATACCGTCGGTACCAAAATATTTCTTCATCGTTTATTCAATCCATTCATCACAGCCATCGCATCGCGAGTCGCTGCCACGTTATGCACTCGAACCCAAGCCGCTCCATGTTGAGCTGCCAAGCCAGCAGCGACCGCAGAGCCTAAATCGCGATGCTCAACAGCTTGGCCGGTTAAGTCGCCAATCATTCGCTTTCGACTTACACCGACCAAGACCGGCCAGTTCCGACAAAGCGAGGGCAGTGCCTGAAACAATGCAACATTGTGGTCCAAGGTTTTGCCAAAGCCAAATCCGGGGTCCAAGACAATACGATCCTTCGCAATTCCGGCCTGCTGACAGGCCTGCACTCTGTCTATCAGAAAGGCCTCAACTTCCCCAACCACATCAGCGTAGCTCGGGTTCAGTTGCATCGTGTCGGGCGTCCCCTGCATGTGCATCAGCACCACAGGCAAGCCGGTTTGGGCCGCTGCCTGCAGCGCCCCTGGACGAGACAACGCTCGAACATCATTAATCATATCTGCGCCCAGCGCGGCGCCCTGGCGCATCAACTCGGGCGTCGAGGTGTCCAGACTGCACGGCACATCGAAGCGCGCTTTGATCGCTTCTAGCACTGGCAGCACTCGGTCCATCTCTTCGGCTTCGCTTACCGCCTGTGCACCCGGCCGCGTGCTTTCACCCCCCAGATCCAGCCAGTCAGCCCCGTCTTGAATATGCTGCTCAGCCGCAACCAGCACTGTATCCAGTCCGCCAGACAACCGACCGCCGTCTGAAAATGAGTCCGGGGTCAAATTCATGACCGCCATAATCTTGGTTTTCATATCACTCCAAAGAAAAAGGCCCAGCGTGAGCTGGGCCTGGTCGCCGTTTAGGCCGGCTGATCCGGCGCGCCATCGGCGGGCGGCTCATCTGAGTCAGGTGACGCCGAATCCATTTTCACTGGGTCACTGGAATCGCCGTCATCTTTGCTCTGTGGCGGCTCCCAATCCTTGGGTGGACTGGGCTTTTTACCTTCCATGATTTCGTCGATTTGACGGGAGTCGATCGTCTCGTATTCCATCAACGCCGCGGCCATCAGCTCCATCTTGTCCCAATTGTCTTCCAGGATTTTGTGCGCACGGGCGTAGCACTCATCGATAATTCGACGAACTTCGGCATCAATCTTGCGGGCCGTCTCGCCCGAGACGCCTTTCGCTGGCTGCGCCATGCTCCGACCAACAAAGGGGTCGCCCTCTTCTTCGTCGTACAGCAACGGCCCCATTTCCGTCGATAGGCCCCACTTGGTCACCATTGCACGAGCGATTTTGGTGGCCCGCTCAATATCGTTACTGGCTCCGGTTGTAACGCCCATCTCGCCGAGCGTCATTTCCTCAGCAATACGACCACCGAACAAAGAACAGATTTGAGACAACAGCCCCTGCTTAGAGTGACTGTACTTGTCCTCTTCAGGCAGGAACATGGTCACACCCAAGGCTCGCCCGCGCGGGATGATACTGACCTTATAGACGGGGTCATGCTCGGGCACCAGACGGCCCACAATAGCGTGCCCGGCTTCATGGTACGCCGTATTCAGTTTTTCTGACTCTTTCATGACCATGGTCTTGCGCTCGGCGCCCATCATGATCTTGTCTTTAGCCAACTCGAAGTGAGACTGCTTGACCACTCGGTCGCTGGAGCGAGCAGCAAACAATGCGGCCTCGTTAACCAAGTTAGCCAGATCGGCCCCACTGAAGCCCGGTGTTCCACGAGCGATCACCGCAGGGTTCACTTCGTCACTGACCGGTGTTTTACGCATGTGCACTTTCAAAATGTGCTCACGGCCGCGGATATCGGGCAGCCCTACCGTCACCTGGCGGTCAAAACGGCCAGGACGCAGCAGCGCACTGTCCAACACATCCGGTCGGTTGGTGGCCGCGATCACGATCACGCCATCGTTGACGTCAAAACCGTCCATCTCGACCAGCAGCTGGTTCAACGTCTGTTCACGCTCGTCATGACCCCCACCCAATCCAGCGCCACGCTGTCGACCTACGGCATCGATTTCGTCAATAAAGATAATGCAGGGGGACTGCTTCTTGGCCTGTTCAAACATATCTCGAACGCGGCTCGCGCCTACACCCACGAACATTTCGACGAAATCCGAACCTGAGATTGTGAAGAATGGCACCTTGGCTTCACCGGCAATGGCTTTTGCCAGCAGCGTCTTACCGGTACCGGGCGGACCAGCCATCAGGACACCGCGGGGAATACGACCGCCGAGCTTCTGAAACTTGCCCGGATCCTTCAAGAAATCGACCAGCTCTTTAACGTCTTCCTTGGCCTCGTCGCAACCTGCGACATCCATGAAAGTCGTCTTGATTTGATCTTCGCTAAGCAAGCGTGCTTTGGATTTACCAAAGCTCATCGGGCCACCACGGCCACCGCCGCCGCCTTGCATCTGGCGCATGAAAAACATGAAGACGGCCAGAATAATCAGGATCGGGAAACTGGCAACCAGTAGCTGAGACCAAACGCTCTGCTGTTCGGGCTGCTGGCCCTCAATTACGACATTGTGATCTAACAAATCATCAATCAGGCGAGGATCACTGATGGCAGGACGAGTCGTCTCGAACGTTTCACCGTTAGCCCGAGTGCCTTTGATGGTGTACCCACTGATCACCACACTTCGCACCTGGTCGCGATTCACTTCCTCGACGAAGTCTGAATAGGACAGCTGTCGCTGGGTGGGCTCCACGCTAAAGTTGTTGAACACCGTCAACAAGACCCCGGCGATGATCATCCACAAAATCAAATTACGCGCCATTGTTACTCCTGCTGGGCTCCTGCCCAAATAAAACCGAATTAACCCTTAAATCCTTGGCCCAACAAATATAGCTCCCTGGAGCGAGGGCGCGAAGCCTTTGGCTTGCGGGTTTTCACCGAGGAAAAGCTGTCGCGGCATTCGCGCAGGTAGTCCTCGAACCCTTCCCCTTGGAAGACCTTGATCAGGAAACTTCCACCCGGTCGCAATTGTTGTCTAGCAAAGTCCAGGGCCAATTCACACAAGAACATGGCCCTGGGCAGGTCAACGTTTACATTACCACTCATATTGGGGGCCATGTCACTGATTACAACGTCTACCGGCCGCCCGTCTAAGACCTGAAGAATATCTGCCAGCACGGCATCTTCGGTAAAGTCACCGCAAACAAATTCGACATCGGCCATGGCGTCCATCTCTAAAATGTCGCTGGCCAATAACATTCCATTACGGCCGATCCACTTGCGCGCCAACTGACTCCAGCCACCCGGCGCCGCACCCAGATCTACCACGGTCTGATTTGGCTTGATCAGCCGATCTTTTTCTTGAATTTCAATTAATTTAAATGCGGCACGGGAACGATATCCCTCGGCGCGAGCCCGTTTGACGAATTCGTCATCCTCATGCTCTTTGATCCATCGGCTACTCGATTTAGAACGGCTCATTCGTTGTCCCTAAACTGTTACTAAAATGCTAAGCTGTGCGCTCGCTTAATGAAAGGACTTCTGATGCTCTCCAACGTACAACGCAAACAACTTCGCGCCATTGGTCACGGCTTAAATCCGGTCGTGATGGTGGCCGATAAGGGGCTAAGCGAGGGCGTCATGGCCGAGATGGAGCGTGCCTTAAGCGACCACGAACTGATCAAAGTTCGCCTTCGCGCGCCCAAAGAACAGCGTAGCGAATGGCAAACACAGATTTCAGAGCTGACCGGAGCACAGGTGGTGCAGTCAATTGGTCAGATTCTATTGCTGTATCGCAAAAACCCTAACGCCGATCCACAAAAATCTAACTTGCAGCTCGTTTAAATAAATACTGTTTATTTGTACAGGCTAATGGGTTAAGGTCTTTTCCAGAGGAGGAGAAGACCATGCTGACCCAACTGGCGATCAACAATCTCGCGATTGTCCATTCTCAGACACTAGAACTGTCTCCCGGTTTGACGGTCCTGACCGGCGAAACCGGCGCAGGCAAATCCCTGCTTTTAGACGGTTTAGGCCTAATTTTAGGTGAGCGCGCCGACTCTAGCTTGGTCACCGAGGGTCGCGCACGAGCCGAGGTGTCGGCTTCTTTTGATCTGACTCACCTACCCGAAGCACAGCATTGGTTACAGCAGCTCGAACTTGAAGACCCGGACCACCCAAGCGAGCTCCATGTACGTCGAACTCTGACCCACGACGGCCGATCCAAAGCCTACATCAATGGACGGCCAATCACCCTGAACGACCTTAAAGCGCTGGCCCAGCAATTAGTCAGCCTGCAGGGGCAGCATGCTCAATACGCCATGCTTAACCCACATGAGCAGCTTCGCATTCTGGATCAGTACGCTGGATTAGATGGCCTAAAAAACGAAACACGCCGTCTCTGGAGCGAATATCAAAACCTAGTCAAGCGGCGT
>JASFWN010000048.1:0-6326 GCA_050049295.1 Pseudomonadales bacterium | reverse complement strand
GGGCAACGGATGGTTGTTTTCCAATGCCAATGGTGGATGGGAATTTCCAGTTATTTTGGTGGTCATGGCGGCTGGTGTGGTGTTGGGCGGTGCCGGTAGTTTTGCGCTCGAAAATCAGCCAGGTGTACAAAAGCGGCTTCCTTGGGTCCAGAAGTTTGCTTGACGTAAAAACGGCCGGGTACGTCCGGCCGTAATCCGGTAAACTCCCGCCCCATCAAACGGCAACTGCCGCCATCTTATGAGTTAGACAGGTGAGTATGGGCGACCCTACCTTTACGGACGAAATATCAAAGCGTCGGACCTTCGCGATTATCTCGCACCCCGACGCCGGTAAAACCACCATCACAGAAAAGCTCCTGTTATTCGGAAATGCGATTCAGGTAGCAGGCAGTGTCAAAGGTCGCAAGAACGATAAACACGCTACCTCTGACTGGATGCAGATGGAAAAGGAACGAGGCATCTCGGTCACCTCTTCGGTCATGCAATTCCCCTACGGTGGTCGCACGGTCAATCTGCTGGATACGCCCGGTCACGCCGATTTCTCGGAAGATACCTACCGAGTTCTAACGGCCGTCGACAGTTGTTTAATGGTGATTGATGGGGCCAAAGGTGTCGAAGAGCGGACCATCAAGCTGATGGATGTGTGTCGCCTGCGTGATACACCCATCCTGGCTTTTGTTAACAAGATGGACCGCGAGATTCGTGAACCCATTGAGCTGTTGGACGAGATCGAGACCGTGCTCGGCATCATGGCGGCGCCCATCACCTGGCCGATCGGAATGGGGCGGGCGTTTAAGGGTGTTTATCACCTGGCTCGAGACGTCATTCATGTATTTACGCCGGGTCAAGGCAATACGATTCCCGACGACAAACAAATCCAAGGCTTGGACTCGGACGAGGCCAAAGCCCTATTAGGTGCGGACTGGCAGGACTTTGTTGACGAAGTCGAATTGGTCCGCGGTGCCAGCCATGAGTTTGACTTGGATGCTTATTTGGCCGGGCAATTAACACCGGTATTTTTTGGTACCGCCATGGCGAACTTTGGTGTCCGAGAAATGCTAGATGGTTTTGTTGAGTGGGCGCCGGCCCCTCAATCTCGCAGCGCGGGTGATCGAAGTGTTCAGCCGGAGGAATCCAAATTCAGCGGGTTTGTTTTCAAGATTCAGGCCAACATGGATCCCAAGCACCGTGATCGAATCGCCTTTATGCGAGTGTGCTCAGGGCGCTACGAGAAGGGCATGAAAATGAAACATGTCCGAACCGGCAAGGACACGCGCATCGCCGATGCTCTGACCTTTTTGGCGGGGGATCGCAGTGCCGTTGAAGAAGCTTACCCCGGCGACATCATCGGTTTGCACAACCACGGGACCATTCAGATTGGCGATACCTTTACCCAAGGCGAATCCTTGAAATTTACCGGGATCCCGCATTTCGCGCCGGAACTCTTTAAGCGCGTACGACTTAAGGATCCGCTCAAAGCGAAACAGTTGCATAAGGGACTTCGTCAATTGGCAGAGGAAGGCGCCACCCAGGTGTTTTTTCCGCTGGCTAACGGCGATGTGGTCTTGGGTGCCGTAGGAAGTCTGCAGTTTGATGTGGTCGCCTACCGACTGAAAGATGAATACGGCGTCGAAGCGATTTACGAGGGCGTTAACGTCACGACCGCACGCTGGGTTGAATGCGACGACGATAAAGCGCTGAACGAGTTCAAGCGAAAATACGAGCAAAATTTGGCCATGGACGGCGGAGATCATCTGACTTTCCTAGCCGCCAGTCGAGTCAACCTTGTCATGGCCGAGGAGCGATTCCCCGATATCGAATTCAGGGCGACTCGCGAGCACTGATGATCGACTGCAATTGCCATTTGGTATTCGATTCGCTATGGGCGAATCGGATGCCCATCTGGCAAAGGGCCCGCGCGGCTGGCCTGATTTCGGCCGTCGTCAGCGCTGAGCAGATCACGCCTCACCGGGTTCAACAATTACAAGATTGCGAGCAGGCTGGGTTGTTTCCGGCGATCGGTTGGCACCCTTTGTTCACGCGACCCACCGATGCCATCGAGCAGTTAGCTCAGGTATTGAACCAGCACCCCAGTTGGGGTGTTGGAGAAATTGGCATCGACACTCGAAAGCTTCCTCGCGACGGCCAAGCAGAATTTCTGTCTGAGCAGCTCTCGTTGGCGCAAGGTCGCTGGGCAGTGGTGCATGCCGCAGGCCCGGGTGCGTTGGACACGGCGTTCGGGGTGGCTCGTAGCAGTGGAAATATTCGCGGCATGGTTCATGCCTTCGCGGGTTCCATACAGCAGGCAAAACGCTGGCTGGATCTAGGGTGGTATTTGTCTATCGGCGGTCCAATCACCTGGCCGCAGTCAAGGCGATTGGCCGAATGGGTGACCTACGTTCCGTTCGATCGTTTGTTGCTGGAAACCGATGCACCCGATCTGTCGGTCACTAAACAACTGGGCGAACCCGCGGATCTCTTGCAGATTGCATGCAAGGTAGCCGACCTGCGCGGCATTGAACCGGCCGAATTACAGCGCCAGGTCACGCAAAACGCCGGTCAATGGCTTGGCACTGACCGCGCGCCGGTCATAGCGCAGGGCTTCGAGTAGTTGATCTTCAAGTTCAATTCGTTCGGCCAGTACTTCCCCCACTTCGGATAGCCGCGCTTCCAAATGATCTAAGTTGGGTTCGGGGTTGTCCCCAAAATCATCGCTAAAGGCCAGTATTTTCTGCGTGGATCGAACAATTCTTGGATATAGGCGGTCCCCGATTAATTTGACGGCCTCTCGATTTTCAGTGCCTTCGGTGAGTTTCTGATACAGCTGGAAATGTGCGCTGGCGGTGTAGTCAACGACGGCCTGGCTAAAGCTCAGAAGCTCGCTGTAGAGATTTCGCGAATCGGAAAAAGGGCGGTGGCGTGCCAGGTCGGCATACAGCTTGAGGGTGTGTTGACGGGCGTCCAGTAGTGTTTGCAAACGCGAATAACCCTGGGAGCGGCGATCGATGAATTTGCGCTGGTCGGTATAGTGCATGGGGCACCTCCTTTATTCAGAGTGTCGGCCCCGAGGTAAAACATGAACACTGTACGACAGGCCAAAAAAAACCTCCCGTAGGAGGTTTTTCTTTGAAACGAACCGATTACCCTGCGGCCACTTGGTCCGTTTCTTCATGCTTGATTCGCTGCCAAATCTCTTCGCGATGCACGCCGACGTTTTTCGGGGCCGTAATTCCCAGTCTTACGTGGTTCCCAAACATGCCTAGAACGGTCACGGTCACTTCGTCTCCAATCATGACCTTTTCACCAATCTTTCGTGTTAATACCAACATTGCCTTAACTCCATTTTCGTTTAGCGCGAATCCATTTCGTTCTTATCGTTAAACGTTCTGTCTAACATTTGTTCAAGAAAATGGGCTAAAAATGGTGTTGGGTCAAGTAATTTTTTGGACAAAGTTCACAGGTCGTGGCTGGGGGTAGAGCATTTTGCTTGTCTTAGTCGGTAACTTAGGGCCTTACGGCGGTTTTTCGTCTGTCTGATTTTGTCCATAAAAAATGTGAACAAGGGTAACTTGCCATCAGCAATCGGTCGACATAGCGTGGAGGAAAGGAGGCGACGTGTCGGAATTTTATAAGTTAGTGGTGTTCGTGCCATCTGAATCCCTGGTCAGTCTGAAATCCGCGTTATTCAAAGCAGGCGCCGGGCGACTTGGGAATTATGAGCATTGCGCTTGGGCGGTGCTCGGGCAGGGTCAGTTCAGAGCGATGGCGGGCGCAAATCCAGCTGAGGGTCGGGTGGGTGAGCTATGCGCTCTGGATGAGTATCGTCTGGAAGTGTTAGTCGCGCGGTCTGATATATCCGCGGTCGTCAGCACGCTCAAGGCAGCACACCCGTACGAGCACCCGGCCTTTGAAATCATGTCAGTGCTGACGGACTGGCCTGAATAATTACGCCAGCTACCTAAACTCGAGCGCTCACAGGCTCTGCAATTTTGATACTGTGCAAGGGGTAGTGCTGGGCGGTTAAATCAGCCACCCAATGCTTTAAGGTTTTTTCAACGGTTTGGAAAGCCAGTTCGCCCCAAGGTATTTCCTCAGGCGAGAACAGCGCTACCTCTAAGCTCTCGGGGCCTGGGCCAAATTCAGGTTGAGTCAATTCGGCTCTGAAGATCATGTAGACCTGACTGATGTGCGGAATGCTGGTCAGCGCATACAAACCCTGGAGCTCTGGCCGGGCCATGGCCTCCTCAAAGGTCTCGCGTAATGCACCCTCTTCGGCGGTTTCGCCGTTTTCCATAAAACCTGCCGGCAATGTCCATAGGCCATGCCTGGGTTCGATGGCGCGCCGGCACAGTAACACCTTGCCTTGATAAGTCACCAAGCAGCCGCAGATGATTTTTGGGTTTTCATAGTGAATTGTTTGGCACTCGGTACAGACGTGCCGAGGTCGGTTGTCATCGGCGGGTATGGTGAAATGGGTCTTGGCACCGCATTGGCTGCAAAAGTTCATCTGGGCATGCCCCTAAGTGGTTAGGTGTGGCCGTGCATCCGTGTTCGGCATCCAGCGGCAAATGGTGCCCGAATTTGATTAGAAATGTAATGGACAGCCGGCCTCAGGATCGAGACCGGCTTGATCGGTTACTGATAAACCGGAGGGAAGAAGGCGACCCAGATAATGACCGTTGCGACCCGCACGCCAACCAGAGTAACCAAGACCATGGTGATGATGGAGCTCGCAAACAGGAAGCCGCGCTCGGCACTGATGTGCATTAATACGGGAACACCGGTGTAAATCAGATAGACCGTATAGGCCATGGCGGCCAACACCACCAGCATGTTCAGTGTAATGCTGGGGTAAATGGCGACGGCGCCCGCCAAGAACAGAGGGGTCATGGCGTAGCTGGCTAAAGACATACCGCGCGGGTGTTTTTCATCAATATCCGCACCGTAGGTCTTGCCGATCCAATCGATCAGCTTGCCTAGGATGAAAATGCTCACCAGTAGAGCCATGTAGGACAGTGAACACAAGATTAGGCCAGAGTCGGGTGATAAGCGGACTAGCTCGTCATTACCAATCGTCCAACCGACTTTGACGGTGCCGATGTAGCCACATACGACAGGAACCAGAGCCAAGATGGCCACATATCCCTGATAGAGAACCTTGTTGTCAGATCGTTCCTTCTCGATGTCCTGCCATTCTTCACGGGGGTGAGTGAAAAGCCCGTAGATATGGTGTAACAGCATGTCGTAGTTCCTTTTTTTTCTAGTTCTGATTAAAAGGTTTACGCTATTTCGGAGCGAAGTGCGACCTAATTTTCGTCGTATTCTTCAATTTCTGTGGCCCAAATCCGTGCCGTTCTAATCCTTTGGTCTCGGATGCTGAGTACTTCGAGTCTGAATCGGCCAATCATCAGGCTGACGGCATTGTCTGGAATCATCTCAAGTTGCTCGACAATCAGTCCATTAAGTGTTTTGGGGCCGTCGGTGGGTAAGTCCCAATCTAGCTCTTTGTTGATGTCTCGAATGTAGGTGCTGGCATCGATCAGCCAGGATCCATCTTCTTGTGGATGTAGATCTGTGCTGGCGCTTTGAGCGTGGTCGGTGGTGTAGTCGCCTACGATCTCTTCCAGGATGTCATCAATGGTGATTAAGCCCTCTAAATCGCCATACTCATCCACCACGATGGCCATTCGCTGTCGATGTTTTTGGAAATTAAATAGCTGGGTGTGCAGCGGGGTGCTCTCAGGGACAAAGTACGCTTCGTCCAGCAAAGACTGAATGGCCTCTTTGTCCAGTTGCCGTTCGCTGTTGGAAGACAGCAGTCGGCTAACGGATCTTAGGTGCAGGACGCCAAGTAGCTCATTGGGGTCGCCATCCCATACCGGCAATCGGGTGTGGTTAGCCTGGCGTAGGGTGTCGATGATCTCATCCATGGGCTCGGAGACATCGAGGCCATAAATCTCGTTTTTGTTGACCATCAGGTCGTTTACCGATACCTGCTCTAAATCCAGGATGCGTGTCACCATGGCGCGGCGGCGCGGGATGCCGTGGCCCGACTCCCAAACGACCGTCTTGAGTTCGTCTTTGGATAGGCTTTGGGCCTCACTGTTTTCCTGATCTACGCCAAATAGCTTTAAGATGCCGTTGCTGATTAGGTTGACGAACCAAACCAAGGGATAAAGCAGGCGTAGCAAAGGTGTCAGTACCCAGCTGGCTGGATAAGCGATCTTTTCGGGGTGTAGAACGGCCAGTGTTTTCGGTGTGACCTCGGCAAAAATGAGGACGACCAGTGTCAGCGTTAACGTGGCCGCCGCGATTCCGGCCTCGCC
>JASFWN010000047.1:0-6557 GCA_050049295.1 Pseudomonadales bacterium | reverse complement strand
TTCTATTTTCTCGGGTGTACAAAGCGGTATGGTTATCGACTCGGTGACATTCGACACAGTGCTCTGCATGCAGTTCCGCTCCGGCTTCGATATCTCCAGCGCTGGCAGAGCTTGAGATCAATGCAGTGGCGATCCAGACTAGTGTTCTCATAGCGATTCTCCCTGTTGTTCTAACTTATCAACAAGGAGCGACGGAGTGAATGCCCTAAGGGCTAATTTTCAGATTGAAAATAAAAATGAAAGATCAAATCTTTGAATACCGAGCGGCAAAGTTGGACCGAGACGACCCAATTGCCGCGTTTCGTCAAAAATTTTCAATTCCGGTTGGGCAAATTTACCTCGACGGAAATTCATTGGGTGCATACCAGGATGCGATTTATGAGCGCGTAGAACGCACTCTCAAAAAAGAATGGAGCGAATCGCTGATCAGCAGTTGGAACCAGGCCGGATGGTTTGACTGGCCCGTTCAGGTCGGTGACAAAATTGCTCCGCTGATTGGTGCAGGGAAGGGCCAGGTTGCAGTGGGAGACAGCACCTCGGTGAATTTGTTCAAGGGCTTGGACGCTTTGTGTCAATTGCAGCCGGATCGACAAGTCATTGTGGTTCAGGAAAAGAACTTTGCGACCGATGGATACATGGCTCAGGCGCTGGCGCGTATTAATCCAACGCTAGAAGTACGTTACTGGCTTGACGAGCCCCTTGAGTCCGTTTTGGATGAGCAAGTCGCCTGTTTGCTGTTGAGTCAGGTGGATTACCGCACGTCAGCGCGGCTGGACATGCGGGCAGTTAACCGAGTGGCGCATGCAGTGGGTGCTCGCGTGTGCTGGGATTTGTCGCATTCCACCGGTGCCATCCCTGTCGATGTTCTGGGGGCTGAATCGGACATTGCTGTGGGCTGCACCTACAAATATTTGAATGGTGGTCCGGGTGCCCCTGCGTATATTTGGGTAAACCCTGATTTGATCGAACGCATTCAGCCGGCATTGCCGGGTTGGATGGGTGACGCCCGTCCATTTGAGTTTAAAGTGGACTACAAGCCGCATTCGGGCATTCGTCGGATGGTCTGCGGTACGCCACAGATTTTAAGTCTGGCGGCCCTCGATGCGTCATTGGATTTGTGGTCTCAGGTCGATCTGGCCCAAATCGATGGCAAGCGGCAGAGTCTGATGGCGCTATTCGAAACGGCGCTGGGCGAACAATTGCCCGGCGTGTTCGAGCCCATCAGTCCGAGTGACCCGGAACGACGAGGCTCCCACCTGTCGTTCAGTCATCCCGATGCGTACCCCATTGTTCAGGCGCTGATTGATGATGGGGTTGTCGGAGATTATCGGGATCCCAGTTATCTTCGGTTTGGTTTTGCTCCGCTCTATTTGTCGCATGCAGATGTGTTGGAGTCAGTAAACCGGCTGGCGCGGATTATGCGCGAAGAGCGCTGGAGGGCTCCGGAGTATCAGGTCAGGAAGGTGGTGACTTAGGGTTTTGATTCCAGAGCTGGACAGGGACAGGGATTACTCGCGTCAATCCTGACGCTCGCCCTTCGGGTCGCTTCGCCGCTGGTGCGGCTTCGCGTTCCTCAGCGCCATCCGTGGCGCTGAGGTCGAACCCTTTGGCGGGTTCTCGTCCCTGAAATCTTTCAGACAAAAAACAAAAAGGCCCGTCGCTTTCGCTTCGGGCCCTTTTTGTTTTATGGCGGAGGGACAGGGATTCGAACCCTGGATAGGCTATTAACCTATGCCGGTTTTCAAGACCGGTGCATTCAACCGCTCTGCCATCCCTCCGGTGGCCGCGGATATTAGGGATCGGGGCTGGGGCTGTCAAGCTGTTGTGCGCGAACAAAGGGGAAAAAAGTTCATTGTTTTTCCTGTGCCTCGGTCGCACAGTAAGGAGACTTCCCACATCAAGGTGACTGACATGATTGATCTGTATTTTTGGCCCACGCCGAATGGCTACAAAATCGCCCTATTTATGGAAGAGTCAGGTCTCGACTATAAAGTGGTTCCCGTCGATATCGGAGCCGGGGATCAGTTTAAGCCCGACTTCTTGACCTTCAGCCCCAACAACCGTATGCCGGCGATCGTGGATCATGCACCGATTGATGGCAATGACACTCAAACTGTATTCGAGTCGGGTGCGATCCTTCATTACCTGGGCATGAAAACGGGGCAATTCTGGCCGACTGCGGCCCGGGACCAAATTCAGGTGATGGAATGGTTAATGTGGCAGATGGGCGGTTTAGGTCCGATGGCAGGGCAAAACCATCACTTTAATGTTTATGCGCCTGAAACCATTCCCTATGCGCAGAAACGCTATACCGATGAGACGTCACGCTTGTACGGCGTGTTGAATAAGCGCCTCGAAGGACGGGACTTTATAGTGGGGGACTACAGCATTGCGGACATGGCTTGCTATCCGTGGATCAATAGTTACGAGCGCCAAAAGCAGGATTTGAATGACTTTCCAAGTCTAAAGGCCTGGTACGAGCGGATTCAGGCGCGTCCAGCGACTCAGCGTGCCTACGAGATGGGTGAGTCGCTGGGCCGTAAACCTAATTTTACCGCTGAAGAAAAAGCCAAACTCTTTGGTCAAGACAAAGACACCGTGAAATGAGCTGGCAAGCGTGGCTGATTTTTGTTCCGGCCTGTATTGGAATGAATTTTTTTCCGGGGCCCAACAATATGTTGGCGCTGGTTAACGGAACTCAGTCGACCGCTTGGCGGGCCTCAATTGCCGGGCTGGCTCGCCTGCCCGTCATGGTGGTGATGATTGCGCTGCTGGCCCTAGGGCTTGAATGGTTAATGGCCAAGGGCGCCGTGGTATTGGATTGGATTCGTTATATCGGTGCAGCTTACCTGCTGTGGATGGGGTGGGGCGCCTGGCGTTCGGCCAGTGAGCCCATTCAATTTGAAAAGACCAGTGACATCGCCATCGCTGCTATGGCTTGGCGCGAGGCCATCGTGGCGTCTACCAATCCAAAGCTGTTTTTAATTTTTGGCGCGTTCTTTCCTCAATTTATCGTTGCAGACCAGGATCCCAGTACTCAGATCTTTTGGATGGGGCTGACCTTTGTTGTGATCGAGATCGCCGCGATCGTGGCCTACGCCTTTGGTGGCAATGTCCTGCGCCGTTGGTTGGATAACGAGTCTGGCGGTCGTTTACTGAAACGTGGCACCGGGCTAGCGCTCTGGTCTGCAGCCGGTTTGGTATCAATTAAGTGACCAAATAATTAAATTGGTCACAAATAGAAACAAAATATAAAAAGTGTTCATTTTTTCCTGAAAGCCAACTAAACTATTGCTGACTTTCATAGGAGAACCCTAAATGATCACGCAGGAAGCTTACGACGCGCATCAAGCGAATTGGAACGATCGCATGGCTCACGCCGAAGAGATGGTCCCACTGGTGGGTAAGATGGTCCGCGAACGCGGTGTAGAAACCAGTGTCTTTGGTCGCCTGCTGGTCAACCGAGCCGTTATCGACATCATCAAGGCGCACCGTTTTGCGCGCCAGGTCGAGGGCGAAGAGTTGTCCGTCTTTGAAACGCTACCGGTTTTGCGTGCAGTCGAGAAACTGAATCTGAAGCCGTGTCACATTGACCTAGGCAAATTAGTGGTTCGCCATAAAAAGTTGTTTGCCAGCAAACCGCTCGAAGAATTCCTGCAAGATGAACTGGCTGGCGCCAAACAAAGCAGTGCCAGCGAAGGCGAGCCCACAGACGTGGTGCTATATGGCTTCGGTCGTATCGGTCGTCTGCTGGCTCGTGAACTGCTGGCGCAGCGCCCGAGTGGTGCGGCGCTTCGCTTGCGTGCGATTGTTGTTCGCCGGGGCGGTGAAAACGATATTGTTAAGCGGGCATCCCTGTTGCGTCGTGATAGCGTACATGGCTCATTCAAAGGCACCATCAGTGTCGATCACGAGTCAAACATCATTTATGCCAACGGCACTGCCATTCAGGTGATCTATGCCTCATCGCCGGACGCGGTGGACTACACCCAGTACGGCATTAAGGATGCCTTGGTTGCAGACAACACGGGCATTTGGCGTGACCGCGAAGGCTTAGCTCAGCACCTGCGCTGCCCGGGCGCTTCTCGCGTTGTATTGACTGCGCCGGGTAAGGGCGACTTAAAAAATATCGTGATGGGCGTTAACGACGCGGACATCGATCCTGCAGATACCATCTTGTCGGCGGCTTCGTGCACCACCAATGCGATCACGCCGGTGTTGAAGGCGCTGGATGACAAGTACGGTGTGCCCAGCGGACACGTCGAAACGGTCCACAGTTACACCAACGACCAGAACTTGATCGACAACTACCACAAAGGCGATCGTCGCGGCCGAGCGGCACCGTTGAACATGGTATTGACCGAAACAGGCGCAGCCAAAGCGGTGGCCAAGGCACTACCTCATTTTGAGGGTCGTCTGACGGGTAATGCGATTCGTGTGCCGACTGCAAACGTGTCGATGGCTATTTTGAATCTGCAATTGGATAACGCGGTCACCGCGGACGAGTTGAACGACTATTTGCGTCATGTGGCATTGCACTCCCCGTTGCAGAAGCAAGTGGATTTCACTAACAGCCCCGAAGCGGTTAGCTCTGACTACGTGGGCTCACGTGCAGCCGGTATCGTCGACTCCTTGGCGACCCAGACCAACGGCAACAGCGCGGTGGTCTACGTCTGGTACGACAACGAGTACGGCTATAGCTGTCAGGTTATCCGTATGATGCGCAAGATGACTCAGGCCACTTTGCCTGCCTTCCCCTTGGAAGGTTAATTTTTCTGGTGCTTGCTGGCAGGTTCAATAGGCCTGCTTCCAGACCTTGGCTGGGCCTACTCTAGGCCCAGCGTTTTTCTTAACATTTGACCGTCATGCTCACTGATCACGTGGCGACTGCCTGGGTCTGTATGGATCACTGCATGCGGTGCCTGTTCTCGCAGGTCCGACAGCGTTTGAGCCATGTTTTGGTCGGTGCAAAACTCATCGCCCTCAGATCGGCTGCTGTAGAGAACGCTGTCGCTAAGGTGTCGGTAACTTCCGCCCACTTCAATTTGGAAGCCGCTGAATCCCATGACGGCCATCGGAGTGTCATTTCGGGTGCGTGCCCAAGTCAGGGCCGCGCAGGCGCCTTGTGAAAATCCGCATAAGACAATTTGATTAGCGGCGACCTGTTCGCGGGCACAGGCCCACAATGAGTCGATCACGGCTAGGGTGTCGTCGATGTGTGGTTGGTTTTGCGCTGGCGGAAGGTAAGCCGGATTGGGATACCACGCGTTGTCTGTGGCTTGTGGGGCAATGAGCGCGATTTGATCGGTGCAGGGCAGAAAAGCTTCCAGATCTCGAGTTAGCCGGTCGGCTGCGGCTCCGCGGCCATGCATCGCAATAATGACGTACTCGGCTTTGTCCAGTTGCGCGCCGCGATAGGTTGCACAGCGCCGGCCATGCACGCCGGGTGCTTCAAAGCCTAGGCGACGGCTATCGCGATGTGGCCGTCGTGCGTGATACGCATCATCTAAAAATTCATACCATTCGGGGAACCGGTCCTGAGCCTCAACGAGTCGGGTAAAATCCCAACCGGCCATTTTTAAGCTGTGGGGTAGGTTTGCGTCGCGCAGTTGGTCGTAGGTTTGACTGTCTAATTCGTTATCAGCACGTTCCAGCGCTAAATAGAAGGGTAATAAAGCAAGCGCCTCGTCTTCGTTGGGGCGGAAAGGGAAGTTCTCAGGCTGTGCATTTTTGGCCAGCTCCAGCCAATCAGCTCGCGTATTCATAAAGGCTCGCCAATTTTGGTGTCACCAAGCGGGATAAAGAGAGACCGACGAAGCCGGCCGTCTACACTCTTGGTGCGGTGTCCAGAACCGGTCAAGTCTTCCGCTAATACGACGTTACCGCTTTGATAACGTCGTTTTTCGCCCAGTGCATTTTCGACTTCGATCTCACCATCCAAGAGTACGATGAGTTGGCGCTGCGGCGCATGGTGGAAGTCAAAGTCATAGCTGCCAGGATTCGTGCGAAAAATAACGGACTCGGCACCAAAGGCTTCGCTCAGCGAACCGATGTCCCCGGCATCTTCGAGCGTAACTTCGATTTGACCAAAGTGTGTGTGGCCATCCTCACCGGTAAATAGGCGATCAATAATCACAGGGTTTCACCTGCAGTCCCATGCAATTCGGCACCGGTTTCGATTTGAATGTTTCCGGGCTCAGCATCAGGCCCATAGCCCGCATCCCGTTTTGCTTTGGTCCAGCGAGCCAATTTTTCGCGAGCTCCGTTTTTGCTTGGGTCCACTGCATCATCATGCGCTTCGGTTTTAGCGGTCAGCTCGACCACGTAACCGTTCGGATCGCGGAAATAAATGGACTGAATAAAAGTGTGGTCTGCAGGTCCGCGGCACTCTCGGCCCTGTTGAGCGGCCTTGTCTTTCATGTAGTGCAAATAGTCCAGTTCGACTTCCAATGCGATGTGCATGTCGAAATCGTGTTGGTCTTTGAACTCAAACGCCATGCTGGGGCACTCGAAAAAGGCCATAAAGCTGCCATTGGCCATTCGATAAAAGGTATGAA
>JASFWN010000046.1:0-6584 GCA_050049295.1 Pseudomonadales bacterium | reverse complement strand
ATCAATTTTTGCGCGTTGAAATTTCATCACCTCGTGGGTGCGCTTCATTCGATCCCGGGTTTCTTCAATCATCCGATCCGACATCCGACGGGTCAATTTCACCGACTCTTCAGAAATTTGCTTTTGAATTTGTGAAGGAACAGCTAGCCGACTCATCTACACATCCGATTCAATAAATCAATTTAATTAATATATCGCACGCGATTCCAACTTTGTCCAGCTTGGAACATTTGGTTTTTTTTAAAAGTGCGCCAAAAAATTTTGGAAAATTTGGCGATGGGGTTATTGATCGAATTTGTATTGGTGGAGACGGCGGGAGAAAACATCCCCTGCCCAAATCATAGATTTGGGCGCTCGCCGGCTCGGAGCTACGCTCCTCGAAACCCCGGCTCTCCCCGCGTCCCGCGGGTCCAATTCCCGTCACGTCTCCATACAAATAAAAAAGGCCGCCTGCGGCGACCCTTTTTATTTGTATTGGTGGAGACGGCGGGAATTGAACCCGCGTCCGTCGGCACTCTGCCTACCGATCTACATGCTTAGGCACTTCTTTTAGGTTAACCCTGTCACTAGCCGAAGGCCAGGCAGCTTGGGGCGAGTCCATTTGGATTTAATGCTTTGTCCCCGGACCAGGTACTCCACACGAGGCTCAGTAATTTACCGCGCCACCCACCCTGAGCCGAGCAAGCTTTGCGGTCTAGCTTAAGCAGCTAGAGCGTAGTTTTCGTCGTTGGCAGTTATGCTAACAAAGTCCAGCAGTTGGGTTTACGAACGCTGTGGATCCGCTCGACATGCACGCCAGGTTTCGTCACCAGCGTCGAAACCAGTGCGTCCCCAGGTGTCTGATTATGCGCCCAACATAGCAAAAGACCAAGGGCCGTTATCAAGATTTCTTTCACTTTAAGAATTGTGTAGGGTTCGCGCCATCTTTATTGGGAGCAACAAAATGCAAGTGAATCGCTATTTCGACGATCAGGTACTATCGCTATCTTTTGAAAACGCAGCAGGCACGCAATCCGTGGGCCTGATGGCCGTCGGTGAGTACACCTTTGGCACCAGCCAAGACGAGACTATGACTGTTGTCAGTGGTGCGCTGACAATTAAACGCGAAGGGGACAGCGACTTTGCAGCCTTCAAGGCAGGGGAATCCTTTGAGGTACCGGCGAATCAAGAATTTCAGGTCAAAGTAGCCGAGCCTACCGCCTACCTATGTCACTACGCCTGATCAGTCGGTTTCGGTTTGCGCGGCTTCCAGTCGCGCCAGCCAATAGCCGTGATTCAGCGGCACATCGGTCTGGGACGACAACCGTAATCCTGTATACGTCAAATGCCCCGGATAACCCTTCAACCTGCGGCCCAGTGCTTTCTGTAATTGCCATGAGCGACGCAGATCAGGCCCACCCGGCGACAAACCCGGCACCCAAAACGCATCAATCTCCGGCCATTTAGACCGCACTCGGTGCCATTCTGGCCCCAACGCCTTTAAATGATCCGTTCGTTTGGCCTCACAAATATCGTGCAGCGTCTCGCCTGTGTGATGGCCTATCAAAATCACCCAGGCCAATCGCCAAGCATTATCCCGAGCCAACACATTCGAAGGTGTTTCAACCTCGTCCAGCAGTCCATCGAGCACCCTGGACAGATCTTCCTCCGTCCAGGCGCGGCGGGCGACGGTCACGGATTTAACTGGCTTGATTCGATAGCCAGCAAACGGATTGGGTGGCGGGAGGTAGCCAGAACCAATCACCCAGTCAAAAAAGGCAATTAAGACGTTCAGGGCCCGACGACCCGAATCGGTATGACCGTATTTCGGCAACAACCATAGGTCTACCGTGGCTTTGGTTCGCGGCACCAGCGCGCTGGCTGACAGATCCAAGCCCACAAACTGCCCATAGCCCTCGAGCACACGGAGGTGCCGAAGTTTGGCTGCGTTGGACAACACATCCAGCACCTGACTTTGGTACTTGGCCATCATCTGGGCGAGCGACAACTGATCGTCTGCCGCCTCAAATAGATCGCCCGCGTCACGAGTCTGGCGCACTTCCTGCACCAACTTGTCGAACTCGGTTAGGCGCCCAGGCAGACGTTGTTTAGCTTCTTCAACGTCAGCCGTACCGAGAGACTTTCGAAAGAAAGTCCCCAACTCGCTTTTCACATCGACAGGAAACTTGCGTTGGACCCACCAAAGTTTCCCGCGTTTAAGTAAATAATTGGCCATGTGTTACCGCGACAGTACCACATAAAACCAGTCAGTGTGGGGATTTGACGTTTATATGCACCCCGTAGGGATACACCAAGAACCTAGCGGTCGTGGCGTAGAATACGACCTTTCTCGCGATTCCAATCGCGTTCTTTCTCGGTCTCGCGTTTGTCGTGTTGTTTTTTACCGGTCGCCAACGCGATTTCGACCTTGATGTGTTTGCCCTTCCAGTACATCACGGTAGCGACGCAGGCTCGCCCTTTATTGGCCAGCGCCGCGTGGATCCGCCCCAGCTCTTTTTTGTGTAGCAACAATTTACGCGTGCGCTCGGGATCTGCTATCACATGGGTCGATGCACTATTGAGCGGCTGGATGTGCGCGTTGAGCAGATAAGCCTCACCATCACGCATGATGACATAGGTATCGGTCAACTGAACCTTACCGGCGCGAGCACTTTTGACTTCCCAACCCATGAGTGCGACTCCGGCCTCGAATTTCTCGTCCAGATGGTATTCAAACGTCGCACGTTTATTTCGGGCGATGGCGGGTACGCCGCCTTTTTGGGATTTTTTTGCCATGGGGTGGCGAGCATACTCTGAAAGGGCGCTAATTCAATAGCTAGGGTATAATGCGCGCATGAAAAAAATCGCTAAATCCGCACTCGTTTTCCACAGCGCGCAGCAAATGTTTGACCTCGTCGATGACGTCGCCCGTTATCCCGAATTTTTACCTTGGTGTGCCAATGCGGTTGTACTTGAGCAGACCGATTCAGTGATGGTGGCGGAGCTGTCCCTGGCCAAAGGCAAGCTGCGCCATTCATTCACTACTCGAAATCAGCGCGTTGCCGGTCAATCCATTGAACTGGGTTTAGTTGAAGGTCCTTTTAAGCATTTCAAAGGCGCATGGACGTTCGAGCCCAAAGGTGATGACGCTTGCCAAGTTTCATTGGATTTAGAATTCGACATGGGCAGTAAACTGACCGCCATGGCGCTGGGTCCGGTCTTTACTCAGGTCGCCAACACCATGGTTGAGGCCTTTTGTGATCGCGCGGACGAGGTCTACGCGTGATCCAGATCGAAGTCGCCTATGCCACGCCCGCCGAACAAAAAATTCTGAGCTTAGAGGTCGCCGAGGGCACCACCGTTCATCAGGCCATCGTGCAATCGGGTATCAACCAACATTTCCCCGAGATTAACTTGGATGAATACCAAGCAGGCGTCTGGAATAAACTCGAAAAAAAACCGGCAGAGCGCATCCTAGTCAATGGCGACCGGATCGAGATTTATCGACCGCTACTCATTGATCCGAAACAAGCTCGACTCAATCGAGCCGCCAAAAACAAAAAAGCCGAGCAATAAGCTCGGCTTTTTTTCGGATTGGCGTCGGATTACTCCTCTTCCAAGTCCTTCATCGACAATTTGATGCGTCCACGTGCGTCAACGTCCAATACCTTGACCTTGACCGTCTGGCCTTCTTCTAGGTAATCGGTCACCTTCTCAACACGCTCTTCGCTGATCTGACTGATGTGAACCAGACCGTCTTTGCCCGGCAAGATGGTAACAAAGGCACCGAAGTCTACGATACGCGCCACGGTTCCTTCATAGATGTTGCCGACTTCGGCTTCCGCCGTAATCGCCAGAATCATCTGCTTGGCCATGTCTGCACTGTCTTGGCTCGCTGCGTAGATGCGGACGGTGCCATCGTCGTCCAGGTCGATCGATGCACCTGACTTTTCAGTCAGATCACGGATCACTGCACCACCCTTACCGATCACATCACGGATCTTGTCCGGATCAATCTTCATGGTGCTCATGCGGGGCGCCGTAGCGGCCAGCTCATCACGTGACTCGCTGATGACCTTGTTCATTTCACCCAAGATGTGCAAACGGGCGTGCATGGCCTGCTCCAACGCAGTTTCCATGATTTCCTCGTTGATGCCTTCGATCTTGATGTCCATCTGCAGCGCGGTGACACCTTCAGCGGTACCGGCCACTTTAAAGTCCATGTCGCCCAAGTGATCTTCGTCACCCAAGATGTCAGTCAATACGGCAAAACGATCGCCATCTTTGACCAAGCCCATCGCAATACCCGCTACCGGTGCACGCAAGGGAACACCTGCATCCATCAGCGCCAAGGACGAGCCGCACACGGACGCCATCGATGATGAGCCGTTGGATTCGGTGATCTCACTGACCACACGCAATGCGTAAGGAAATTCTTCTTCGCTTGGCAATACCGCTTGGATACCGCGGCGTGCTAAACGGCCGTGGCCGATTTCGCGACGCTTGGGTCCGCCCATGAAACCGGCTTCACCGACCGAGAAGGGAGGGAAGTTGTAGTGCAGCATGAATCGGTCGGTGTAAGTACCCGACAGCGAATCAATCATCTGAGAGTCTTTCAAGGTACCCAGTGTTGCCGCCACGATCGCCTGGGTCTCACCACGGGTGAATAGCGAGCTACCGTGCGTCTGATCCAACACACCGACTTCAACGTTAATCGGACGAACCGTCGTGTGGTCACGACCATCGATACGAGGCTCACCATTCAAAACCGCTTCACGTACCGCAGTCTTTTCTAGCTTGCCGATACCCGCACCAATGGCGTCGGCATCGTAGTCGTCGTTGGCCAGTTCCGCTGCCGCTTCCGCACGAATGGTGCCCAGCGCTGCGTAACGTTCCATCTTGTCGGTGATGCGATAGGCCGCAGCCACACGCTCAGCGTAGGGCGCAACCAATGAAGACAAGGTGGTGTCTTCTTCAGGCGCAGTCCAATCGAAGGTCTTTTGCTCTGCTTCGGCAGCAAAGGCCTTGATGACTTCGATGGTTTCCTGCATCTCTTCATGAGCAAACAAAACCGCACCCAGCATCTGGTCTTCGGTCATTTCCTCGGCTTCAGACTCCACCATCAAGACCGCGTCGGCTGTACCGGCAACGACCATTTCCAGGCGGCTGGTTTCCAACTGGGCCTTTGAGGGGTTCAGGATGTACTCACCGTCGGTGCTAAAACCAACTTTCGCAGCACCAATCGGGCCATTGAAAGGTACACCAGAGACGGCCAGCGCCGCTGACTGTCCAATCATCGCAGCGGTGTCCGCATCACGACCCGGCTCGAGGCTCATCACGGTTAAGATAACCTGAACTTCGTTCATGAAGCCTTTGGGGAACAAGGGACGAATCGGGCGATCGCACAGACGCGAAATCAGCGTTTCATGTTCGGTAGGACGACCTTCACGCTTGAAGTAACCGCCGGGAATACGACCGGCTGCGTAGGTCTTCTCTTGGTAGTGAACTGACAGCGGGAAAAAGTCCTGGCCAGGTTTAACGCCTTTGGCGGCAACCACGGTCGCTAGCAGTTGAGTTTTGCCCATGGTGACCAGAACGGCACCGGAGGCTTGACGGGCGATACGCCCGGTTTCAAGCGTGACGGTCTGACCGCCAAACTCGAAAGATTTTTTTACAATAGTCAATTTTCCATTCCTTCCAACGAAAATGACCCGCACTTGCGGGCCATTTTTTTAAGAGCTTAGCGGCGTAGGCCGAGCTCTTTAATCAGGGCTGAGTAGCGTTCAACGCTCTTGCCCTTGAGGTAGTCCAGCAACTTACGACGCTGGTTAACCATGCGGATCAGACCACGACGGCTGTGGTGGTCATGAATGTTGCTCTTGAAGTGACCCTGCAGACCTTCGATGTTCGCAGTCAACAACGCGACTTGAACTTCAGGTGATCCGGTGTCGTTTTCACCGCGACCGAATTTTTCAACGATTGCAGCTTTTGCTTCGGCGGTTAGTGCCATGGCTAGTTCCTCCTATGGAATATGCCTAAAGGGCCGAATTGCCCCGGTGACCGCGCATATCTGCAGCCACCTATGGATCGTTATTGATCCGTCTTTCTAAGCAGTCGCGTCGGACCTACCCGACCGTCGTCTGCCATTGCGCCCAAGGCCACTAACTGACCCTGCGCATCAACCAATGCTAAATCCCCTGAAGTGGGGGCGCCGGGAATGATCAGCGACTGGCCCTGCAGGACCCAGTTGACCTCTTCCGCGGTGAGTTCGAAACGAGGTAGATGATCGGCCAGCGAATTGATGGGGCCACACAGGGCATCCATGGCTTCGAAAGCTCGCTCATCACGCAGCGAATTCAGCTTATCTAGCGTTACCATGCGGCTGGCGTCGAAGCCGGCCACATCGGTGCGGCGCAATTGAACCACATGTGCGCCACAATCTAAAGCCCGGCCTATGTCTTCGACCAAACTCCGCACGTAGGTGCCCTTGGAACAATGCACCCGCAGTGAGACCCAATCCGAACCACGATCCGTTACGGTCAGGTCAAAAATGTGGATGGGGCGAGCTTCACGCTCCACTTCGACCCCTTCCCGGGCCAGTTCAT